>NZ_JBFBBE010000047.1:0-71863 GCF_040682555.1 Streptomyces sp. NPDC051172 | reverse complement strand
ATGCCGGCGGGCCGCCCCACACCTCAACACTGGGGCGGCCCGCCGTCATGTGTGTCCCGCAGCGTGACACTCTGCCATACGGTCGTCACGTTTCGCTAACCCGCCCGAGGTGGGACGTGCCCCGATGTTCCTTCAGGGCGTGGTGTCAGCCGCCCCGCCCGGACCAACCGTCCCCCGAGCTCTCGTACACTCTCCGCCAGTTCAGGTGGTTCCCGTACCGTGAACTCGTAGCCCAGCAGGGCCAGCCGGACCGCCAGCCAGTCCGCCCCGTCGCTCGTGCGGGCCCGTAGGCGGCAGGTGTGGTCGTCGATCGCTTCCGGGGTGCCCAGCCAGGACGGGATGCGGGTCGCGACGGTTTCCGCGGGGGCGGCGAAGGTGACCTCGAAGTCGTACGACTCCTGGTGTCGTTGCATCGAGCGGCGCAGGTACTCCGCCGCGTCTCCGGTCGGCAGCTCCCGGGGGGCGAACCGGGCGCCGGTTGCGAAGGGTTCGCTCACCCGGTCGACGCGGAACGTGCGCCAGTCGCCGCGGTCGAGGTCGTAGGCGACGAGGTACCAGCGGCGGCCGGTCGAGAGGAGGCGGTACGGCTCCGTCAGGCGCCGTGACTCGGTGCCGTCGCCGGCGCGGTAGGCGAAGCGCAGACGTTCGTGCCCGGCCACCGTGGACGCCATGACAGTCAGCGTCTCGGGTGCGATGCTCGCCCCGTCCCCGCTGGTCAGCGGCGTGGTCGCGGCCTGGAGCGTGGAGACGCGGTGGCGCAGGCGGGAGGGCAGCACCTGTTCCAGCTTGGCCAGGGCCCGTACTGAGGCCTCGTCCACGCCCTCCAGGGCGTGCCCGGCGCCCGCCCGCAGCCCGACCGCGATCGCCACGGCCTCCTCGTCGTCGAGTACGAGCGGCGGCATCGCCTTGCCCGCCACCAGCCGGTAGCCGCCCTCGGCGCCCAGGCTCGCCTGCACCGGATAGCCGAGCTCGCGCAGCCGGTCGATGTCCCGCCGCACCGTGCGCCGCGACACGCCCAGCCGCTCGGCGAGCTCGCCGCCGGGCCATTCGCGGGGAGTCTGCAGGAGGGAGAGGAGTTGGAGGAGCCGCGCCGGGGTGTCCGTCGTCATGGTGAGAGCATGCCGCAGAAGTAGGACACGATCTGACCTAATAGGGGTCTAGCTTCGGGGTATGACCTCCACCGAGACCCCGTCCGTTCCAGCCTCCGGCGACCGCAGGCGCTGGTTCGCCCTCGCCATCGTGATGACCGCGGCCTTCATGGACCTCGTCGACGTCACGATCGTCAACATCGCGATCCCGTCGATCCAGCGGGACGCCGGCGCCTCCGTCGGCCAGATCCAGTGGATCACCGCCGGCTATGCGCTCGCCTTCGCCGCGGGGCTGATCACCGGCGGACGGCTCGGCGACATCCACGGCCGCAAGCGGCTGTTCCTCGTCGGCATCGGCGGGTTCACCCTCGCCTCCGCGCTGTGCGGCTTCGCCGCGAACCCGGAGATGCTGGTCGCCTCCCGGATACTGCAGGGCGGCATGGCGGCGATGATGGTGCCGCAGGTCCTGTCGATCGTGCACGCCACCTTCCCGGCGCACGAGCGGGGCAAGGTGTTCGGCCTGTTCGGCGCGATCGTGGGGCTCGGGGCCGTCTCGGGCCCGCTGCTCGGCGCGCTGCTGACGGAGTGGAACCTGTGGGGTCTGGAATGGCGGCCGATCTTCCTCATCAATCTCCCGGTCGGTATCGCGGGCCTGGTCCTCGGCAGCCGCTTCATCACCGAGTCGAAGGCACCGCGGGCGCTCAAGCTCGATCTGGTCGGGGTCGCCCTCGTCACCCTCGGTCTGACGATGCTGCTCTACCCGCTGACCCGCGGCCGTGAGCTGGGCTGGCCGCTGTGGGGGTACGTCTCGATGGTCGGTGCGCTGGTCGTCTTCGCGGTGCTGGTGGCGTACGAGAGGCGCAAGGCCGTACGGGACGGGTCTCCGCTGGTGGAGCTCTCGCTGTTCCGGGTGAAGAGCTTCGCGGCCGGTATCGCCGTGCAGACGGTGTTCGGGATCGCGCTCGGGGTGTTCTTCCTGGTGTGGACGCTGTACATGCAGACCGGGCTGGGCTGGAGCCCGCTGCGGGCCGGGCTGACCGGGGTGCCGTTCTCGATCTCCGTCTCCACGGCGGCCGGACTGTCCGTGCAGAAGCTGGTGCCGCGCTTCGGCCGCAAGGTGCTCCAGGCGGGAGCGCTGCTCATGGCCGTCGGCGTCCTGCTCTACATCTGGGAGTCCGGCCGCTACGGCCTCGCCATCGCCTCCTGGCAGATGGCACTGCCCCTGGTCGTGATGGGCGTCGGCATGGGCCTGATCGTGGCCCCGCTGACGGACGCGGTGCTGTCGGACGTGCCGCGCGAGCACGCCGGCTCGGCGTCGGGGCTCATCAACACCGTGCAGCAGATGGGGAACGCGCTGGGGCTCGGGCTGGTCTCCGTGGTGTTCTTCGGGGAGATCGGCGACCGGCTGACGCGGTCCGAGGTGGGCCCGGCGTTCGTGAACGCCTTCCAGCACGCACTCGGCTGGGTCGCCGGGGTGATGGGGGCCATCTTCGTATTGATGTTCGCCCTGCCGAAGCGGGCCGGGGACGCAGAGGAGCCGACGGAGCAGGCCGAAACGGCTGAGCTGCACGCCGGGAGCACCCGGGACGCCGCCGCCCACCAGGAGAATCTGGCTCCTGCCAGGTAGCGGACCTGACACCCTGCCCCTGGAGTCTTTGCAGGGGCGGGGTGCTGTGCAACAGGGTGTCCTCGACACGTGTTCGTCCGGGAAGCGATGGGACGTCATGGCATCGAGGAATCAGGCCACTCCATCCGAGGCGGCAGCGTCGGAAGTGGCCAGGTCCAGCCGGCTTCCCGACCTCCCGGGGCTTTCCCTCGGAGAGCTCAGCAGCCTGGACAGCGTGGTTCTGGAATCCTCCGTCAAGCATCTGAGGCCTGCTCCGAATCGCGCACCAGTGTTCCCGCCCCACATCAGCCCCCGAAGAAGTTGCGTCCCGCAGTATCCGTCACCGGTGCCCGTTTGTGTCCGAATGGCGCCCGAACCTGTTTACTTTCCGGAAATCCGGGCGTAGCCTCCGAGTGAAACCACACGTTCGGGCATGAGGTCGGAGGTGAACGGACATGTACGCACCGGAGCGGCAGCAGGAGATCCTCCGGCTTGCCCGTGACGGCGGCCGGGTGGACGTGGTGTCGCTGGCCGAGGAGTTCCAGGTGACGGCGGAGACGATCCGCCGGGACCTGAAGGCCCTCGACCGTGCGGGGCTCGTCCGGCGGGTGCACGGCGGTGCCATACCGGCCGGGCGGCTGGACTTCGAGCCCGATCTCGCCGAGCGCGAGGGCACCTCCACCGACGAGAAGGACCGCATCGCCAAGGCCGCCCTCACGGAGCTGCCCAGCGAGGGCACGGTGATCCTCGACGCCGGTACGACGGTGGCGAGGCTCGCCGCCGCGCTGCCCCTGGAGGCGTCCCTCACCGTCGTCACGCACAGCCTGCCGATCGCGGCTCGCCTCGCGGACCACCCCGGCATCCAGCTCCACCTCGTCGGGGGACGAGTACGGCACCGTACGCGCGCCGCCGTGGACGCCTGGGCGCTGCGCGCCTACAGCGAGATCCGGGCGGACGTGCTGTTCGTGGCGGCCAACGGCTTCTCCGCCGACCACGGTCTGACCACCCCCGACCTCGCCGAGGCCGCGGTCAAGCGCGCGGCGGTCGCCGCGGCGCGCCGGGTGGTGCTGCTCGCCGACTCGTCCAAGCGCGGCCAGGAGCACTTCGCCCGCTTCGGCGACCTGAGCGACGTGGACCTGCTGATCACAGACAGCGGGCTGAGCCCGGAAGACGCCACCGCCATCGAGCGCGGCGGCACAGAAGTGCTGTGTGTGTAGAGCGGCACGCAAGTGCTGTGTGTCGAGAAACGAGAGCGCATGATCCTCACCGTCACCCCGAACCCGTCCCTGGACCGTACGTACGAGGTCCCCTCGCTCGACCGTGGCGAGGTCATCCGCGCCACCGGTGAACGCATGGACCCGGGCGGCAAGGGCGTGAACGTCTCGCGTGCGGTCGCGGCCGCCGGGCAGCGCACGGTCGCGGTGCTGCCCCTGGGCGGTGCGCCGGGCGCGCTCGTCGCCGAGCTGCTCGACGCACAGGGCATCGAGGTCGCACCGGTCCCGGTCGCCGGGGCCACCCGCTCGAACATCGCGCTCGCGGAGGCGGACGGGGTGCTCACGAAGATCAACGCGCCCGGTCCCGAGCTGTCGGCCCAGGAGCAGGAACTGCTGCTGAACACCGTGCACCGGCAGTCGCCCGAAGCCGACTGGATCGCCTGCTGCGGGAGCCTGCCGCGGGGGCTCGCGCCTGTCTGGTACGCCGATGTCGTCGCCCGGGTGCACGCCGGGGGCGCGCGAATCGCCCTGGACACCTCCGGGCCCGCCCTGCTCGAGGCGCTGCGCGAGCGGCCCGACGTGGTGAAGCCCAACGCCGAGGAGCTCGCGGAGGCCGTCGGGCGCCCCCTGTTCACGGTGGGCGACGCGGTGAAGGCGGCCGAGGAGCTGCGCGAGATGGGCGCGCGCGCCGTCCTCGCGAGCCTGGGCGCCGACGGGCAGCTGCTCGTGGACGCCTCGGGCGTCTGGTTCGGCAGCGCGCGCGTGGACGCCGTACGCAGCAATGTGGGTGCCGGTGATTCCTCGCTGGCCGGATTCCTGATCGCCGGCGGCAGCGGCCCGGAGGCCCTCGCCTCGGCGGTCGCACACGGCGCAGCGGCAGTCCAGCTGCCGGGCAGCGTGATGCCGACGCCGCGGGACCTGGATCCGGCGGCGGTGACGGTGACGGCCGACGTGCCGGTGGATCGTGTACTTGAGGAGCCGGTGTCATGACGTACAGGCGAAAGACGGCGCATCGCGGCCCCGCGGCGGAGCCGCGAACGGGCACAGCCGGTGGAGCGCAGAGGCATTGCTCCCCGTTACTCCGCGCGGCCGACCGTAGGCGGAGTTTCCCCGGCCCCGCCTCCACCCCCACCCCCACCCCCACCCCCACTCCCACTCCCACTGACCCCACCCCCCGCAGCACCCCCGTCCCCACCCCCGCCCACCCCACCCCCCGGGCGATACGCGTGCGAAGGAGCCCGCGATGAGCGACATGATCACCGCGGACCTGGTCGACCTCGACCTGTCCGCCGATACGAAGGAAGCGGCGGCGCGTGCCCTCGCCGAGCGCATGGTGGCCCTGGGCCGGGTGACCGACCTGGACGGCTTCCTCGCGGACGTGGCCGCCCGCGAGGCACAGATGCCCACCGGCCTCGACGGCGGCATCGGCATCCCGCACTGCCGCAGCGAGCACGTCACCGAGCCGACGCTGGCCTTCGGGCGCAGCGCCGCCGGCATCGACTTCGGCGCGGCGGACGGCCCCGCCGACCTGATCTTCCTGATCGCGGCCCCCGCCGGTGCCGACGACGCCCACCTCACGATCCTGTCGTCGCTGGCCCGGCAGCTGATGAACGCCGAGTTCACCGACGCGCTGCGGTCGGCGGGCGACGCGGCGGCCGCGGCCGCACTGATCCGCGGGGACGAGCCGGCCGCGACCGGCTCCGAAGACTCCGCTGCGGCGTCGGGGGCGGCCTCCGCCGACGCCGCAGCGGGCAGCACGGCCCCGGCGCCGGGAGCGAGCGTCGAGGACGCGTCCGCCCCGGCGTCGGGCGCCCCCGCCGCGGACGAGCGCCCCTTCCGTATCGTCGCCGTCACCTCCTGTCCGACCGGCATCGCGCACACGTACATGGCGGCCGAGTCGCTGGAGAACGCGGGCCGCGAGGCGGGCGTCGAGGTCACCGTCGAGACGCAGGGCTCGGCCGGCTTCACCCGGCTCGACCCGGCCGTCATCGCGGCGGCGGACGCCGTGATCTTCGCGCACGACGTCCCCGTACGGGAGAAGGAACGCTTCGCCGGCAAGCCGACCGTCGACGTCGGCGTGAAGGCCGGCATCAACCGGCCAGGCGAGCTGATCACCGAGGTGCGCGGCAAGGCCGAGCGCGGTGAGGTCACCGCGGGGGCCGCGCCCGGCAGCCCGGTCGAGCGTGCCGGTGAGTCCGGCGAGGGCTACGGCACCAAGCTGCGCAAGTGGCTGATGTCCGGCGTGAGCTACATGGTCCCGTTCGTCGCCGCCGGCGGTCTGCTGATCGCCCTCGGCTTCGCGATCGGCGGCTACAAGATCAAGTCGGCGCCGTCGGTGATGGACCACTTCGTGTGGACACAGACCGACAGCTGGGCCGCGCTGATGTTCCAGATCGGCGCCGTGGCCTTCGGTTTCCTGGTCCCGGTGCTGGCCGGCTACATCGCGTACGGCATGGCGGACCGACCCGGGCTGGTCCCCGGCTTCGTGGGCGGCATGATCGCCTCCACCATCAACGCGGGCTTCCTCGGCGGCCTGGTCGCCGGTCTGCTCGCCGGTGGTGTGGTGATGGCGATCCAGAAGATCAACATCCCGGCGGTGCTGCGCGGCATCATGCCGGTGGTGGTGATCCCGCTGATCTCCTCGGCGATCGTCGGATTCCTGATGTTCGTCGTGGTCGGCAAGCCCATCGCCTCCGCCCAGAAGGGCATGACCGACTGGCTGAACGGCCTCTCCGGCTCCAACGCCGTCCTGCTCGGCCTGCTGCTCGGCCTGATGATGTGCTTCGACCTCGGCGGCCCCGTCAACAAGGTCGCGTACACCTTCGCCACCGCCGGTATCGCGGTCTCCAACCCGAGCGACTCCGCGATGAAGATCATGGCCGCGGTGATGGCCGCCGGAATGGTCCCGCCGCTGGCGATGGCGCTGGCCACCACGGTCCGCGGGAAGCTCTTCACCGAGACCGAGCGTGAGAACGGCAAGGCCGCCTGGGTGCTGGGTGCCTCCTTCATCTCCGAGGGCGCGATCCCCTTCGCCGCGGCCGACCCGCTGCGCGTCATCCCCTCCTCGATGGTGGGCGGCGCGATCACCGGAGCCCTGTCGATGGTCTTCGGCGCCACCCTGCGCGCCCCGCACGGCGGCATCTTCGTGGTCCCGCTGATCGGCAACGCATTCCTCTACCTGATCGCCATCGCGGTCGGCGTGTGCGTCAGCGCCGCGCTGGTGGTCTTCCTGAAGGGCATGCGCAAGCCGGCAGCGGGGACCGTGAAGCCCGGCACGACGGACGACACGTCGACGGCGACGGCCCAGGCGAAGCAGCCGGTGGCCGCCTGACCTCCGGCATCCATGCCCCTTTGGTGCACTGTGCGTCGATCAGTGCATCCGAGGGGCATGTGCCGTAGCTGCGAAGACTGCGAGATACGTCACGGTCCGGGGCCAAAGTCCCGGACCGTGGTGTCTACTGGTGCGCATGCCCGATGAGCACGTCTCGATCCTCCAGTCGCTGGGCCTGGCCGTCCTCGCCTTCGCGGCCGTCGTCTGGTCGCTCGGCCTGCTCGGCCGGATGCGTCGCGGCCGATCCGGTGCCGGCAGCCTGCGGCTCACCCTCCGCACCCTCTGGTACACCGGCCGCACCCCCCTGCGGGCCCTTCCGCACCAGCGGCAGTTCCCTCCCCACCTGGAGCACGTCGAACTGACGCCGACGGAGCGGGACGCCTTCGCGGGCCTGGTACGACAGCTCAGCGACGGCCGCTGACGGGCCGCCCGCGGGTCAGGAGACCTGCGCCGCCCGCCGCTCCATCGCATCCCGGGCCGCATCCTCGCTGACGTACACCTCGCACATGTGCCGTCCGTCGGGCGTTGCCGTGTGCTCGACCTCCCAGAGGGAGACCTCCACGCCGTCACGCAGCAGGAACGCGTGCTCGTAGAGCGAGAAGCACAGCCCGGCCCGCCCCGCCCGGCACGGGCGCCCGAAGGCCTGCGTGATCTGGTGCGCGTACGCCGTCGTGAGCAGCGCGGCCGTCTCCGCGCCCGGCCGGTCAGGGTTCTCCGCACGGCGCAGCAGCCGGCGCGCATGATCCGCGGAGTCGTCCGGCAGATACGCGTGCCGCGGCGCCGGGATCGGCGACAGCTGCACCGTCACCGGAAGCTCGAAGTCCGGTGCGTCCGGAGACAGCGGCAACCGGGCGGTGGCTGCACGCAGTTCCTCCTCGTCGACATAGATCTCGTGCTGCGCGAGGCTGCCCGGCGCGGTGTTGTGCACGAGCTCCCACAGCGTGAGCGCCGAGCCGTCGACCAGCAGCCAGGTGTGCCGGTACGTCTCACGGTGCAGCCCCGCGCTGTGGTGCGCGGAGTGCAGCGAACTGTCGTGTGCCAGCGCGCAGTCCAGCTGCCGTATCGTCTCGTCCGGCAGCTCGAAGGAGTTCAGGGCGCGGCCGAGGAGTCGCTCGAGATGCTCCTCCGGAGACTCGGGCGACTCGGCTGGTTCGTACGCTGCCGTCTCGTACGGAACGCTCAAGGTTTCTCCCGGCGTTGCTGCATGTCACCTTGTGGGTGCATACCGTAGCCCCTCGGTCGGACATCATGTCCGGGAACCGAGAAAACGTACGCACAGAAAACGCGCGGGCCGTGTGAGAAGTTCCCACACGGCCCGACGATCTGTCAGAAGTCGCTGCTCAGAAGGCGATTACGCGGCGCTCCCCGCCACCCACTCGCTCCACGGCATGTTCCAGCCGTTGAGCCCGTTGTCCGGGGCGACCGTCTTGTCGGGGGAGTTCTTGACGATCACGACGTCGCCGATCAGTGAGTTGTCGTAGAACCACTTGGCGTTCGTGGCGCCCTGGGCGCCCTGCACGTCCGCGAGCCCGACGCAGCCGTGGCTGGTGCCCTGGCGGCCGAAGGGCGGATTGCTCTTGTCGTACCAGTAGTTGCCGTGGATGAACGTGCCGGTGTTCGTCAGGCGCATTGCGTGCGGTACGTCCGGGATGTTGTACTCGCCGCCCA
This sequence comes from Streptomyces sp. NPDC051172, assembly GCF_040682555.1. Taxonomy (NCBI): domain Bacteria; kingdom Bacillati; phylum Actinomycetota; class Actinomycetes; order Kitasatosporales; family Streptomycetaceae; genus Streptomyces; species Streptomyces sp. NPDC051172. The sequence continues at coordinate 62,956 of NZ_JBFBBE010000047.1, read as the reverse complement.
GGTTGACCGTCCTGCTGTCCATCCGGGTCTGCTGGAACTTCTCGGAGATCACCATCTGCCCGTTGTACGTCGTGTGCTCCGGGCTGCCCGAAGAGATCGGCACCGACTTGATGGTCCGGCCGTCCCGCACGACCGTCATGGTCTGCGTGTTCACATCCACCGTGGAGACCTGCGAGCGCCCGATGGTGAAGGTGACGGTCTTCTTCTGCACCCCGTAGACGCCGTTCGCGCCCTCGACGCCGTCCAGGTCGATCTTCATCGTGACCTTGGAGCCGGCCTTCCAGTACTCCTCGGGCCGGAAGTCGAGCCGCTGCGCCCCGAACCAGTGCCCGACCACCTTCTGCCCGCTGCTGGAGGTGACCGTGATGTGCGACTGCACGGCCTTCTTGTCGCTGATCACCTTGTCGAAGTCGAACGACACCGGCATGCCCACGCCGACCGTCGTCCCGTTGTCCGGCGTGTAGGTCCCGATGAAGCTGTTGGCCGAAGTGACGGTGGTGAAGATCGAGTTGGCCGCCGCCGTACGGCCGCTGCCGTCCTTCGCGGTCGCCGAGATCTGGTATTTCGTCCCGCGTTCCAGCTGCCCCTTGGGCTTCCACACCCCGCCGTCCGCGGATATCGAGCCCGGAACCACCTGACCCGACCCGGCCACCGTCATCTTCACGTCGGTCAGCCTGCCGTCGCTGACCTTCACGCCGGTCGTGTTGATCGACGCGTCGGTCGAGCCGTCCTTCGCCGAGATGACGATCTTCGCCGTCGACGTCCTGGTCGAGCCCTTGTCGCCCTTGCTGTCGCTCGAGGAGCTCGACGAGCCCGAGGAGTTGGCGTTGGCGTCGCCACCGCAGGCGGTCAGGGTGAGGGCGCCGACCACCAGGGCGGCACAGGCTCCCAGTATGCGTACGCGCCGCGCTGCAATGTCCGGCGTTGTCACGGGCTGCTCCAGGTTCGTGTGATGTGCGTTGTCCGTTCCAGTGCGTGTGAAAGGAGGGATTCGGCGGACCGTGAGGTTCCCTCCGTCCGCGATGAACGCGAGCGCGTGACAGAACCGGGACAATCGCGTGCGAACGCAGCCTTGTTGTTACCGACTCCCGTACAACTCCTCGTACGACGGCCACATCCCGCCGGGCCCGTCAACCGGCTCGGCGGCGCGCACGGCTCGCACGATCGCCCGTGTCACCAGGTCCGCGCCCGCCGCGAGGATCTCGTTCAGTGCGAGGGGGTGGCCGGCGTCGAGCGGGCGCGCCCCGGTCGCCAGGGCGAACACCGTGTCCCCGTCGTTGAGCAGATGCACCGGCCGCACGGCACGCGCGATGCCGTCGTGTGCCGTACCGGCGAGCTTCTGCGCCTGCGCCTTCGACAGGTCCGCGTCGGTGGCGACCACGGCGAGCGTGGTGTTCAGGGGCGGGCGCCCGTTCTTCTCCGCGGCCTCGGCCAGGCGTCGGCGCGCGGCCTCGTGCACAGGTCCCTCGGGGTAGTTCACGCGCCCCTGGAACAACTCCCCGTACAAAGCGCCCGTTTCCGGATCCATCGCCGAGCCCACCGCGTTGGCCACCACCAGAGCGGCCACCGTGATCCCCGAGCCGAGCACTGCGCTCGCGGTGCCGACCCCGCCCTTCATCGGCCCCACGGCCGCCCCGGTGCCGGCGCCCACGCACCCTTCCTGCACCCGAGCCCCGGCCTCGCTCGCCGCGGCCGCCTCGACCGCCATCCGGCCGGTGGCGGCATCGGGCCTGGCCCGGAAGTCGCCGCCCCGCCCGACGTCGAAGACGCAGGCGGCGGGCACCACCGGCACCACGTGCGCCGGGTCCACCCCCACGCGCACCCCGCGCCCCTGCTCCTCCAGCCAGGCCATCACCCCCGACGCCGCATCGAGCCCGTACGCGCTGCCGCCGGTCAGCACGATCGCCTCGACCTTCTGCACGAGGTTGCGCGGATCGAGCGCGTCGGTCTCCTTGGTGCCGGGACCACCGCCGCGTACGTCCACGGCGGCGACGGCGCCGCCTTCCGGGGCGAGGACGACCGTGGTGCCGGTGAGCCAGCCGCCGCCGGTGCGCGTCGCATGCCCCACCCGCACTCCGGTGACGTCCGTCAATGCGTCAACTGTCATGGAGCCAGTCTCGCCCCGCCCGGCACGACAGTGCCCCGTCAGCCGACCGGACTCGTCGCGCGCTGCCCGCTCGCCCCGCGCTCCCCGGCGCCCCTGCGCGCAGCCAGCGCCACCCCGGACGCCACCGCCAGCGCCGACACCAGGCCCGCCGCGAACACCGCCCAGTGGCCCAGGAAGGTGCAGACGATCACGAGCAGCGCCGTGCTCGGCAGCACCAGTTGCTGGGCGATGCCCACCTTGTAGTAGCGGGAGTGCAGCGCCCACACGGTGAGCAGATACAGCGCCGTCGGGAGGGTCACCGCCGCCGACGCCTCCAGCGTGGAGATGTGCGCCTTGCCGACCGCCTGCTCCACCGCCACCTCCAGGCCCGCCCCGACCGCGGCCGCCGAGGCGAAGATCAGGTAGTGGCCGTAGCCCCACAGGAACGCCTGCCTGTTGGTGCGCAGATGACTGTGGATCGGCACCGCGAAATAGATCCACCAGGCGGCGAAGATGATCAGCAGCCCGCCCGCCGCGATGGGCAGCAGATCGCCCAGGGCGTCGTTCTCGTCGATACCCGACTTCACCGCGACGGTGGCCGCCGCGATGGTCTCGCCGAGCACGATGATCGTGAACAGCCCGTACCGCTCGGAGATGTGGTGCGGATGCCAGGACGTGGGGTGGTCCTTCTCCGCGTACGGCGGTACGCACATCTCCAGGACCGCCATCACCACGAAGACCCACACCCGGGCACCCACCGGCAGCACCACCAGCCCCAGCCAGCCGACCATGCACAGAGACACACCCGCGGCATAGCGCAGCCCCATGGTCCGCTCCGCGCCCTCGGTCGACCGTGCCGCGCGCAGCCACTGCGCCGTCATGGCGACCCGCATGATCACATAGCCCAGCCAGACCACCAGGAAGTCGTGCTTCTCGAACGCCCGGGAGATCCCGGCCGCCAGCACCAGCACCCCGGCGATCTGGACCAGGGTGACGACCCGGTAGAGCACGTCGTCGTTGTCGTACGCCGAGGCGAACCAGGTGAAGTTCATCCACGCCCACCAGATGGCGAAGAACACCATCCCGTAGTTGAGGATCCCCTCGCCCGCGTGCCGCGCGGCGATGGCGTGCACCAGCTCCACGCCCGCCTGGGCGACGGCCACCACGAAGCACAGGTCGAAGAAGAGCTCGAGCGGTGAGGCGACGCGGTGCGCCTCCTCGCGGCCCCGAGCCGCGAGCCTGCGCAGTGGTCGGTGGTTCGTCGGCGTGCCGGAGGACGCGGGCGGCGGAGTCGAGCTGGTCGTCATGGGACCAAGCACAGCAGACAGCCGGCGGGAATTCCTCGCCGGCAGCGACGGACCTGCCCGCACGGCGCACGGCCCTCAGGCCGGTCGGGCCACCGGCGCGACCCGGTGGCCGCGCACCCCCGGGGCCGTACCCTGGACGCATGACCTCCGCCCCCGCCCCCGAGCCGCGCGCTCCGAAGCCCGCGCTGATCTTCGACGACCCGCTGGACCAGCAGTCCTCGGACGACACCGACCGCGGCTGGGGCGAACGGCCGCGCTCCGACGGGGACTCCGCGGCCGACCTGAAGCGCTTCCTCGACGAGAAGCCGCCCCACCACCTCTGAGCCGCGCGGGCCGCTGCCGCTACCGCCCGTTGCGCCCTCCCTCGCGCTGTGCGACCAGCTCGTTGCGGATCTCCTGCAGCACTTCCAGCTCGGTCACCTCGAGCACCTCGTGGGTGCCCTCCCGCGCCTTGCGACGGGCCTCCACGCGGGCGAGGTACTTCGCCATGGGCAGCACCATCAGGAAGTAGACGACGGCCGCGGTGATCACGAAGCTGAGGGTGGCACCGAGGACCGAGCCCCACAGGATCCGCACACCCGTCGCGTTGTCGCCGGTCCCGGTGCACGGGGCCTTGATGCACGAGTTGTAACTGTCGAGGTTCTTGGTGCCGATGGCTCCGACGACCGGGTTGATGATGCCCTTCACGACCGAGTTCACGATGTTGGTGAACGCGGCGCCGATGACCACCGCCACCGCCAGGTCGACGACGTTCCCGCGCATCAGGAAGGCCTTGAAGCCATGCCAGATGTTCGGTTGCTTCTTCTCGCTCACCGTGGGTCCTCTTCTCGCACGCACAGGTTGGGGAACAAACAGTTCCGCAACCTACGGCACCGTGGGACCGTCCTGCCCGTCCGGGTCGCTGGATCAGCACACCGTCACCGCCAGCCGCGCCGTCGCGCTCGCGCCGGCGAGGTGCGCCGCGGTGGAACGAGGAACCGAGAGCACCACCAGCGCCCCGCTGTCGGCCCCGCTGTCCAGGGGCTCGGGCACCTTCGTCACCCGCGCCCCGCGCGCGACCACGCGGGCATCGCCGCCCGCCGCCGTCTCCTGGGCGGCGACGACGTCCACCCGGTCGCCGGGCCTGAGCAGCCGGACCGTGGCCCCGTCGGCGATCCGCACCGGCGCGGTCACCATCTCGACGGCGCGGTGCTTGCGTACGGGATCTGCGACCGGATGCCCACGCGCCGGATCGGTGGCCCGTGGCCCCGCCGCCACCAGCGCGGCCGCGGTCACCGCCAGGCCGGCGGCCACGGCCCGCCTCCGGTGCCGTACGAGCCGTCGTAGCTGATACCGCCCGCCGCGCACCCGCACGGGAGCGAAGTGCGGGATCTCGCAGGTGGCGGGGGCGTCGGTGCCGGGCGGGCGCGGGGTGGACGGGTAGGGGAAGAAGGACGGGGGAGGGAGGGACATGCGGATCACCACCTGCGTCGAGGAATCGGCTTGCAGGCCCACGATGAGGCCTCGCGGCGATCTCTGCCGACGCCGGTGGACTACCGGCGGGTTGTGGACAACTCCCTCACCGGAACGTGGAGTTCCGGAACCTGCCTCGCACCACCGCAAGGCTCGGCCCCCCGCGAGGCTCCGCCCCGGCACCTCGTCACGGCAGCTCGAAACCCGGATCCATCCCGCCCAGCGCAGTCGTGCACAGGCAGTCCCGGTCCTCGTTCGCCGGCAGGGCGGCCACCGCGTCGAACAGCACGCCCCGCAGCCGGTCCACATTCGCCGCGAACACCCGCAGCACCTCGTCGTGCGAGACGCCCTCACCGGTCTCGGCACCCGCGTCGAGGTCGGTGACCAGCGTCATCGTCGAGTAGCACAGCTCCAGTTCACGGGCGAGTGCCGCCTCGGGATGGCCGGTCATGCCGACCACCGACCAGCCCTGCGCCTGGTGCCACAACGATTCTGCGCGGGTCGAGAAGCGCGGCCCCTCCACCACGACCAGGGTGCCGCCGTCCACCGGCTCCCAGTCCCGGCCGCGCGCGGCCTTCAGGGCGGCCGCACGTCCGACGGGGCAGTAAGGGTCGGCCAGGGACACGTGCACCACGTTCGGGATGTTGCCGCCGGGCAGCGGCAGCCCGTCGAAGTACGTTCCCACCCGGGACTTCGTACGGTCGACCAGCTGGTCCGGCACCAGCAGCGTCCCCGGCCCGTACTCGGGGCGCAGACCCCCCACCGCGCACGGCCCGAGCACCTGGCGCACGCCGAGCGACCGCAGCGCCCACAGGTTGGCCCGGTAGTTGATCCGGTGCGGCGGCAGATGGTGGCCGCGGCCGTGGCGCGGCAGGAAGGCGACCCGCCGGCCGGCGATCTCACCGAGGAAGAGGGAGTCGCTGGGCGGCCCGTAAGGGGTGTCCACCTGGACCTCGGTCACGTCGTCGAGGAAGGAGTAGAAGCCCGAGCCGCCGATTACACCGATCTCTGCGTTCGCCATGGCCGCACAGTATCCGGCCCCGGGCGGCGCTCGGAGAGGGGGGATCAGGAGACGACGAGAACCCTGTCGTCGTACGACGACAGGGTTCTCGTGAGCAAGTCCTAGGCGGCGGAGCTGCTGCTGGAGGCGGTGCCGGTGCTCGACGGCTTCGAGTCCGAGGACGACGAGGACGGGGCCGACGACGAGGTGGATGTCGACGACTTCGAGGACGACGTCGGCGAGCTGCTCGAAGAGGAGCCGCGGCTGTCGTTCCGGTAGAAGCCGGAGCCCTTGAAGACAATGCCGACCGCGGAGAACACCTTCTTCAGGCGGCCACCGCAGTTGGGGCACTCGGTCAGAGCGTCATCGGTGAACTTCTGCACCGCCTCGAGGCCCTCGCCGCACTCGGTGCACTGGTACTGGTAGGTGGGCACTGTCTTCCTCCTGGCACTCTCACTCAATGAGTGCTAACGAGCGTCTATAGTGACGTATTCCTGAGGATCAGTCCACCGTCACCGGCACTCGGTGACCGACGCCACGTGCGACGGTCAGACTCCGGGGCCGTGCCACGAGCCGTGACCGAAGGGCCACGAGGGTCGTCAGCGCCAGTACGGTACCGGCCATCGGCACCAGGAATCCGGCCCCGCCCCAGAAGCGGTCCTCCAGCTGTCCGGCGACCGTGACGGCCGCGGCCTGGCCGAGTGCCACCGCGCCGGTCAGCCAGGTGAAGGCCTCGGTGCGGGCGCCCGCCGGGACCAGACCCTCGACCAGCGTGTAGCCGGTGATCAGCGCGGGCGCGATGCACATGCCGACGAGCAGGCCGAGACCGGCCAGGACGAGCACCGAGTGGGCGGCCCACAGGCCGGAGGCCGCCAGGGCGAGGGCGCCGTACCCGAGGACGAGTCGCCGCTGCGGGGCCACCTTCCAGGCGACGGCGCCGCAGACGATGCCGGAGAGCATGTTGCCCGCCGCGAAGACCCCGTAGAGGACGCCGTTCAGGCCGGGCTCGCCGATCGACTCGGTGAACGCGGCCAGCGAGACCTGCATACCGCCGAAGACGGAGCCGATGCCCAGGAAGGCCACGACCAGAACGCGCACACCAGGGACGCGCAGCGCGGAAACGTGCTCCACGCGCGCGTGCCCCGTCGCGGTGACCGCGGGCTGTGTACTCCTCTGCGCCGCGAACAGCAGACCGCCGACGAGCGTCAGCGAGGCCTCGGTCACCAGGCCGGCGGCCGGGTCGACGGCGGTGCACAGGGCGGTGGCAAGGAGCGGGCCGAAGACGAAGGTCAGCTCGTCCGTGACGGACTCGAAGGCGGCCGCGGTGGTCATCAGGGGCGAGCCCTGGAGCTTCACGCCCCAGCGGGCGCGCACCATGGGTCCGACCTGCGGCACCGAGGCGCCGGTCGGAACGGCCGCCGCGAACAGCGCCCACAAGGGCGCGTGGGCCAGCGCGAGCGCGGTGAGGGTCAGGCCCGACAGCGAGTGCAGCAGTACGCCGGGGATCAGCACGGCGCGCTGTCCGTAGCGGTCGGCGAGACGGCCGCTGTAGGGCGCGAACAGGGCCATGGAGACGCCGGTGACGGCCGCTGCGGCGCCCGCCGCGCCGTAGGAGCCGGTGGTGTGCTGCACCAGCAGCACGATGGAGATGGTGAGCATCGCGAACGGCTGGCGTGCCGCGAAGCCGGGGAGCAGGAACGTCCAGGCGCCGCGGGTGCGCAGCAGCTGTCCGTAGCCCGGGCGGGAGGTGACCGTGGATGCCACGGCCCGTGCCTTTCTGCCGCCTGGTAGCGCGCCCCTTTTCCCGGGTGGCGCCGAGAGCTGTCCTCTTGCGCGGAACTGCGGTAGATACCGGCGGTCCACTGCTCAGGGACGTCCCGGCCGCCATACGGTCGCGCCAGCACTGCGTCAGGCAGAGTTGGTTCGATCTGGGTGCGCCTTTATCGTACAGGGATCAGCGGCCGATGTGCCTGTGAATACGAGCACCATGCGGGCGTTCGCCTGCGATTATCCAGGGTGTGAACCGTACGAAACACACCATTAACGCCCCCCCGCCCCGTTCGTCCCGAGCCATCCGGCCAGCTTGCCGCCGTGGCCGACCGAACGCAGTCGCCGCTCGGCCGCGTCCCGCACCGGGTCCGTGGTGACGACGAGCAGTTCGTCGCCGCGCCGCAGCACCGTGGTGGGAAGAGGGACAAACGATTTTCCTTCGCGGACGACCAGGGTGACGGCGGCCCCGGGCGGCAGGCGCAGCTCGGCCACCTCGACGCCGTGCATCTTCGAGCCCTCCGGGATCGCGACGGACAGCAGATGCCCGCGCAGCCGCTCCAGTGGGGCCGACTCGATGCCGAGGTCGGCGGCCTCGGCGTCCTCGCCCAGCTGCAGCTTGCGGGCGAGCCAGGGCAGCGTCGGCCCCTGGACCAGGGTGTAGACGACGACCAGCACGAAGACGATGTTGAAGATGCGGCGGCTGGCGTCCACGCCCTGCACCATCGGGATCGTCGCCAGGATGATGGGGACCGCGCCGCGCAGCCCGGCCCAGGACATCAGGGTCTGCTCCTGCCACGGCACCCGGAACGGCACCAGGCACAGCACCACGCTCAGCGGCCGCGCCACCATGGTCAGCACCAGACCGATGACGAGCGCGGGCACCACGTCGTCGCCGAGATCGTGCGGGGTGACCAGCAGGCCGAGCAGGACGAACATGCCGATCTGTGCGATCCAGCCGAGGCCGTCGGCGAAACCGCGGGTGGCGGGCCAGTGGGGCAGCTTCGCGTTGCCCATCACCATCGAGGCGAGATAGACGCCCAGGAAGCCGCTGCCGTGCGCGAGCGCGCCACCGGCGTAGGCGGTGACGGCGATCGCCATCACGGCGATCGGGTAGAGGCCGGAGGCGGGCAGCGCCACGTGTCGCAGACCCCAGGACCCGAGCCAGCCCACCGCGAGGCCGATGGCCGCGCCGATGGCGAGTTCCAGAGCTATCTCGCCCAGCAGCACGTACCAGTGGGGGACCGGGCCTGCCGTGGAGAAGGCGACGACCAGGATGACGACCGGGGCGTCGTTGAAGCCGGACTCGGCCTCCAGCGTGCCCGTCACGCGCGCGGGCAGGGGGATCTTCCGCAGCACCGAGAAGACCGCGGCCGCGTCCGTCGAGGAGACCACCGCACCGACGATCAGCGCCTGCCGCCACTCCAGCCCGATCAGGAAGTGCGCGGCCGACGCCGTGACCCCGACGCTCACCGCGACCCCGCCCAGGGCCAGCGCGGAGGCGGCCGGCAGGGCCGGCTTGATCTCCTTCCACTTCGTGCCCAGACCGCCCTCGGCCAGGATCACGACGAGGGCCGCGTATCCGATGACCTGGGTCAGCTCGGCATTGCTGAAGTGGATGTTGCCGATCCCGTCCTGGCCCATGAGGACCCCGATCCCCAGGTACACGAGCAGGCTGGGGAGCCCGCTGCGCGAGGAGATCCGGACCGCTGCCACGGCGACGAGCAGGACGAGCGAGCAGACGAGCAGAAGCTGGTTGAGGTGGTGGACAGTCAGCGGCCGTTCCCTTCCCTGACTCACACGCATCCCGCGCGGGAGCTTACGTACATAGGACACGAAGCCGAGAAACTCCGCACCCAAGTACTTCGTTACCTTACCTAACTCTTGACGATTCCTTGACGCTCGCCGAGGCGGGATCGAACACCGGCCGCACCTCGTTCCCGACTCCGCGTCCAGGGGCGCGGAGCCCTGCGCCTATGGTTGCTCCAGCGCTCATTCAAAGTCACAGCCCCGCCTGCCGCTCGCGTTAGGACAGCAAGGACAGCGATGCCCCCCAACATCACCGCCACAACGGGTGACAAGCCCGGCAAGTCCGGCAGGAAGAAGGGGCGCAAAGCCCGATTGGTCGTGCTGGTACTGGTCCTGGCCATCATCGGAGGCGTCGCCTACGGGGCGTACTGGTCCATCAGCACCGTCCGGGCGTCGTTCCCGCAGACCAAGGGATCGATCACGCTCGACGGCCTGTCAGGACCCGTCGACGTGAAGCGTGACGGCAACGGCATCCCGCAGATCTACGCCTCCTCCGACGAGGACCTGTTCATGGCGCAGGGCTACGTCCAGGCGCAGGACCGGTTCTACGAGATGGACGTGCGCCGCCACATGACCTCCGGCCGGCTGTCGGAGATGTTCGGCAAGGACCAGGTCAAGGACGACGAATTCCTGCGCACCCTGGGCTGGGACCGGGTGGCGAAGAAGGAGTACGACACCAAGTTGTCGGCCTCCACCAAGAAGTACCTCCAGGCGTATGCCAAGGGAGTCAACGCCTACTTGCAGGGCAAGGACGGCAAGGACATCTCCCTGGAGTACGCGGCCCTGGGCTTCGTCAACGACTACAAGCCGGCGCAGTGGACCCCGGTCGACTCGATCTCCTGGCTGAAGGCGATGGCCTGGGACCTGCGCGGCAACATGCAGGACGAGATCGACCGCGCCCTGATGACCAGCCGTCTCGGCCCCAAGCAGATCGCCGACCTCTACCCGGACTACCCGTACAGCCGCAACAAGGCGATCGTCCAGGAGGGCCAGTACAACGCGCTCAGCAAGACGTTCGAGCAGAACGGCAGCTCGTCCACGAGCGGTACGTCCGGTACGGCGACGAGTGGCGCGACCGGCGCGTCCTCGTCGGCGACCGGCTCGGCCCTGACGAGCCAGCTGTCGGGTCTCTACAAGGTCCTGGACAACGTGCCCACGGCCGTCGGAGTGAACGGCCAGGGCATCGGCTCCAACTCCTGGGTCGTCGCCGGGGACCACACCATCACCGGCAAGCCGCTGCTGGCCAACGACCCGCACCTGTCGGCCTCGCTGCCGTCCGTCTGGTACCAGATGGGCCTGCACTGCCGCACCGTCTCCAGCAAGTGCCAGTACGACGTGACCGGTTACACCTTCGCGGGCATGCCCGGCGTGGTCATCGGCCACAACCAGGACATCGCCTGGGGCATGACCAACTCCGGTGTCGACGTCACCGACCTGTACCTGGAGAAGGTCTCCGGCGACGGCTACCTCTACGACGGCACGGTGCGGCCGTTCAAGACCCGCGAGGAGACCATCAAGGTCGCCGGCGGCACGTCCAAGACGATCGTCGTGCGCCAGACCGCCGACGGGATGCCTCTGCTCTCCGACCGCGACGACGAGCTCGTCACCGTCGGCAAGAAGGCCACCGTCAACACCGCCGCACCCGACCGCGGCGACGGCTACGGCATCGCGCTGCGCTGGACCGCGCTCGACCCGGGCACCTCCATGGACGCCGTCTTCGCCCTGGACAGGGCGTCGAACTGGAGCGACTTCCGCTCTGCGGCCGCCCTGTTCGACGTGCCCTCGCAGAACCTCGTCTACGCCGACAAGAACAACATCGGCTACACGCTGCCCGGGAAGATCCCCACGCGCGCGAAGAAGGACGACGGCTCGATCCCGGCGCCGGGCTGGGACTCCAGCTACAAGTGGACCGGGTACATCCCCAAGGCCGCGCTGCCGTACGAGTTCAACCCCAAGCGCGGCTACATCGTCACCGCCAACCAGGCAGTGATCGACAAGGACAAGTACCCCTACACGCTCACCACCGACTGGGGCTACGGCACCCGCAGCCAGCGCATCACCGACCTGATCCAGTCGAAGATCAACGGCGGCGGCAAGATCTCCACCGACGACATGCGCCAGATGCAGCTGGACAACAGCAGCGAGATCGCCAGGCTGCTCGTGCCCAAGCTGCTGAAGATCGACATCACGGACAAGGACGTCCGCGGGGCGAAGGACGTCCGCGAGGCCCAGGACCTCCTGGAGGGCTGGGACTACACCCAGGACGCCGACTCGGCGGCCGCCGCCTACTTCAACTCGGTCTGGCGCAACATCCTCAAGCTCGCCTTCGGCAACAAGCTGCCCAAGGAACTGCGGGTCGAGGGCCAGTGCCTGTGGGTCGATCCGGTCAACAGCACCGGGCCCGCGGACGAGACGAACAAGGTGCGCGAGTGCGGCGAGCGCGCCGTCGACCAGGCGCAGCCGGACGGCGGCGACCGCTGGTTCGAGGTCGTCCGCAACCTCATGGACGACCAGAAGAGCGACTGGTGGTCCACGCCCAAGTCGCTCACCCGGCCCGGGGCGAGCGACAACCGCGACGATCTGTTCAAGCGCGCCATGATCGACGCCCGTTGGGAGCTGACGGCCAAGCTCGGCAAGGACATCGACACCTGGAGCTGGGGCCGGCTGCACCGTCTGTTCCTGAAGAACCAGACCCTCGGCACCGACGGGCCCGCCTTCGTGAAGTACATCCTCAACCGCGGCCCCTGGAAGCTCAGCGGCGGCGAGGCGACGGTCAACGCCACCGGCTGGAACGCGGCGGGCGGCTACGGCGTCGTCTGGGTGCCGTCGATGCGCATGGTGGTCAACCTCGACGACCTCGACAAGTCGAAGTGGATCAATCTCACCGGTGCCTCGGGCCACGCCTACAGCGCCCACTACACCGACCAGACGAGCAAGTGGGTCAAGGGTGAACTGCTCGACTGGAACTTCTCGGACAAGGCCTTCAACAATACCCCGCCCGACTCGGTGGTCTTTAAGCTATTAACCCCCGCCCCACCCCCAGGGGTCACGGTTGGGCCCCTCCCCGCGCGCGTGGAGGGCACTTCTCATGTGAACCGCCGTACCCCGGACGGCGTCACCACCGCATGCACCGGCCGGTCGTGCGCCTCCTCCGGAACGTGCCCGACGACCTCCGAGTCGTACAGCAGCACCACCAGCGCGGGGTGGGCGTCCGCGCGCTCCAGACGCGTGAGGACGCGGTCGTACGACCCTCCGCCGCGCCCCAGCCGCATCCCGCGGGCGTCGACGGCGAGACCGGGTAGCAGCACGACGTCGGCGCCGGTCACGGCGCCCGGTCCGAGGCGTTCGCCGGCGGGCTCGAAGAGGGCCATTTTCCCGCCGTGTTGGATGCGCGCGAGGGAGCCCTCCCCGGCGTAGGCGCCCCAGTCGAGATCGTTGTCCGGGAGAAGGGCGGGAAGCAGGACGCGCACGCCCCGCTCGCGCAGCGCGTCCAGCAGCGCGAGCGTGCCCGGCTCGCTCCCCACGGAGACGTACGCCGCCACCGTGCGCGCATGCGCCAGCTCCGGCAGCCCGAGTGCGCGGCGGGCCAGCGCGTCCGCGGATTCCCGCACGTCATCGGCCGTCAATCTGTTTCTCACCGCGAGGAACTCTCGCCGCAACATTCGCTTGTCAGCCTCGGTCGCACGTCCGATGTGACTCATAGGTCGCACCCGTACCCTTCCATATGCGCTCATATGAGAGCCAATTAACCGGAGCCTCAGATTCCCAGCCAAGGCACCGGATATGGTTGCCGCCATGACCCAGTCGCACCCCAGGATCAGCAAGGCTGTCATCCCTGCAGCCGGCCTCGGCACCCGGTTCCTGCCGGCCACCAAGGCCACTCCCAAGGAGATGCTGCCGGTCGTCGACAAGCCGGCGATCCAATACGTGGTCGAGGAGGCGGTGTCGGCGGGCCTCGACGACGTCCTCATGATCACGGGCCGCAACAAGCGTCCTCTCGAGGACCACTTCGACCGCAACTACGAGCTCGAGTCCGCCCTCCAGAAGAAGGGCGACGCGGGCCGGCTCGCCAAGGTCCAGGCGTCCAGCGACCTCGCGACCATGCACTACGTGCGTCAGGGCGACCCCAGGGGCCTCGGCCACGCGGTTCTGTGCGCCGCCCCGCACGTCGGCCGCGAGCCCTTCGCCGTTCTCCTCGGCGACGACCTGATCGACCCGCGCGACCCGCTCCTCGCGCGCATGGTCGAGGTCCAGGAGCAGCGCGGCGGCAGCGTCATCGCGCTCATGGAGGTCGCGCCCGAGCAGATCCACCTCTACGGCTGCGCGGCCGTCGACCCCACCCATGACGCGGACGTGGTCAAGGTCCACGACCTGGTCGAGAAGCCGGCCGCCGCCGACGCCCCGTCCAACTACGCGATCATCGGCCGCTACGTCCTCGACCCGCACATCTTCGACATACTGCGCAAGACCGAGCCCGGTCGCGGCGGCGAGATCCAGCTCACCGACGCCCTCCAGCAGCTCGCGGCCGACGAGAAGGTCGGCGGCCCGGTGCACGGCGTGGTCTTCAAGGGCCGCCGCTATGACACCGGCGACCGCGGCGACTACCTGCGTGCCATTGTCAGACTCGCATGCGAACGTGAAGACCTGGGCCCGGACTTCCGGACCTGGCTTCGCAGTTACGTAGCCGAGGAGATGTAGCAACGTTGAGCAGCGCCGCGCCCCGCACCACCGGCCAGGACCACCTCTGGTCGGTGGACGAGCACCTGGAGGACATCCTCACGACCGTCCGCCCCCTGGAACCCATCGAGCTGCAACTCCTCGACGCCCAGGGCTGCGTCCTGGTCGAGGACGTCACGGTGCCGGTGTCACTGCCGCCGTTCGACAACAGCTCCATGGACGGGTACGCGGTGCGGGTCTCGGATGTCGCGGGCGCGAGCGCGGAGTTCCCTGCCGTCCTGGCCGTCGTCGGGGACGTCGCGGCGGGCCAGGCCTCCCTGCTCCATGTGGGCCCCGGCCAGGCCGCCCGCATCATGACCGGCGCTCCGCTGCCGCCCGGCGCGGAGACCGTCGTCCCCGTCGAGTGGACCGACGGCGGTCTCGGCGAGGGCCCGGCGACCGGTATGCGCGCCCGGTCCCTGGCCCCAGAGGGCGCCGAGGGACATGTGCACGTGTACCGCCCGGCCGAGGCACGCGCGCACGTACGTGCGAAGGGCAGCGATGTGAAGTCCGGCGACCGCGCCCTCGAGGCCGGCACGGTCCTCGGACCGCCGCAGATCGCCCTGCTCGCCGCGATCGGCCGCGGCACGGTACGGGTGCGCCCTCGCCCGCGCGTGGTCGTCATGTCCACCGGCAGCGAACTCGTCCAGCCCGGCGAGAAGCTCGGCAGCGGCCAGATCTACGACTCCAACAGCTTCGCCCTCACCGCCGCCGCCCGCGACGCCGGCGCCATCGCCTACCGGGTGGGCGCCGTCGCCGACGACGCGGAGACCCTCCGCTCCACCATCGAGGACCAACTGGTGCGCGCCGACCTCCTGGTCACCACGGGCGGCGTGAGCGTCGGGGCGTACGACGTGGTCAAGGAGGCCCTGTCGTACGTCGGCGACGAGGACGAGCCGGGCAGCGGCATCGAGTTCCGCAAGCTCGCCATGCAGCCGGGCAAGCCCCAGGGCTTCGGCTCCATCGGCCCCGACCACACCCCGCTGCTGGCCCTGCCCGGCAACCCGGTGTCGTCGTACGTCTCCTTCGAGCTCTTCGTCCGCCCCGCCATCCGCACCCTCATGGGACTCGACGACGTGCACCGGCCGCGCACCCGCGCGACCCTCACCGCCCGCAAGGCGCTGACCTCGCCGAAGGGGCGCAGACAGTTCCTGCGCGGGACGTACGCCGACGGCTCGGTGACCCCGGTCGGCGGCGCCGGATCCCACCTGGTCGCGGCCCTCGCGCACGCCGACGCACTGATCGTCGTCCCCGAGGACGTGGAGTCCGTCGAGCCCGGCTCCGAGGTGGAGGTCGTCCTGCTCGGCTGAGTGCTCCCTGCCCGCGGTACCGTGTCGCGCACAACAGACCCACGCGCCGCACCGCGAGGGGCCCGGACGGGAGCGCCACACAACCAATGAGTACGGACGATCGACTGACCCACATCGACGACGCGGGCGCCGCCCGCATGGTCGACGTGTCCGGCAAGGACGTGACCGCGCGCACCGCCCGCGCCAGCGGACGCGTCCTCGTCTCGCCCCGAGTGGTCGAGCTGCTGCGCGGCGAGGGGGTCCCCAAGGGCGACGCCCTCGCCACCGCGCGCATCGCGGGCATCATGGGCGCCAAGCGCACCCCGGACCTCATTCCGCTCTGTCACCCGTTGTCGGTGTCCGGTGTGAAACTGGACCTGTCGGTCGCGGACGACGCCGTCGAGATCCTGGCCACCGTCAAGACCACGGATCGCACGGGCGTCGAGATGGAGGCCCTCACCGCCGTCTCCGTCGCCGCACTCACCGTGATCGACATGGTCAAGGCGGTCGACAAGGGAGCGGTCATCACGGACGTACGGGTGGAGGAGAAGACGGGCGGCAAGTCGGGCGACTGGAGCCGGACATGACGTATCGCGCTCTGGTCGTCACCGCCTCGAACAGGGCGGCCGCCGGTGTCTACGAGGACAGAGGCGGCCCGCTGGTCGCCGACTGCCTGAAGGGCTTCGGCTTCGCCGTCGACGGACCGCAGGTCGTGCCCGACGGGGACCCGGTGGAGGCCGCCCTGCGCGCCGCCGTGGACTTTGGCTACGACGTGATCGTGACCACCGGCGGCACCGGCCTTTCACCCACCGACCGCACGCCCGAGGCGACGCGCGCCGTGATCGACCACGAGGTGCCGGGCATCGCGGAGGCCATCAGGGCGTTCGGACGGGACAAGGTGCCCACCGCCGCGCTCTCCCGGGGGCTGGCCGGAGTGGCGGGAAGCACGCTGATCGTCAATCTGCCGGGCTCCACCGGCGGGGTGAAGGACGGCCTCGCCGTCCTGGAACCCGTCCTGGTCCACGCCGTCGACCAGATCCGCGGCGGCGACCACCCCAGACCCGGCTCCACCAGTGGGGGTGCGAGCTGAACAGCCCATCCTGGCCCGTCGTGCTGACGGACGGCGACATCGTCCTGAGGCCGATAAAGCTGCGCGACCAGCGGGTCTGGCGCGAGGTCAACCGGCGCAACCGGGACTGGCTGCGCCCCTGGGAGGCGACCATTCCGCCGCCCACTCCGAGCGGGCCGATCGCGCACCGGCCGACCTACCGCCAGATGGTCCGGCATCTGCGGTCGGAAGCGAACTCCGGCCGGATGCTGCCGTTCGTCATCGAGTACCAGGGGCGTCTGGTCGGGCAGTTGACGGTCGCCGGAATCACCTGGGGCTCCATGTGCTCGGGCCACATCGGCTACTGGGTGGACGAGTCGGTGGCCGGACGCGGAGTGATGCCGACCGCCGTGGCGCTTGTCGTGGACCACTGTTTCCGTACCGTCGGACTGCACCGCATCGAGGTCTGCATTCGCCCGGAGAACGGGCCGAGCCGCCGCGTCGTGGAGAAACTCGGATTCCGTGAGGAGGGCCTCAGACCGCGTTATCTCCACATCGACGGAGCCTGGCGCGACCACCTGGTCTTCGCTCTCACCGCGGAAGAGGTCCCCGACGGGTTGCTGAGCCGCTGGCAGCGGGCACGTACTCGGGGGAATCCCGCATAACCCGGGAGGCCGGAAGGACGGGAAGCCCGAGAAGTCCGGAAATTGAATACGTGTTCGAAATTGATCGAGTGGCGATCGCCTCAAGGCGCTAAATTCACGCCCTCGGTGGGGTGCTGATCGCATCGGTCACAAAAAAAGTTCGAAATATCAGCCAGATCGTGCGACACACCGGCTCAATTGGCAGATGGCCTCACGCAAACCCCTCTACCGTGTGAGGCGTGAGCAGCAGCGGCCTCATCTACGCAGTCATTGTCGGGGCCTGGGCCGCCTACTTGGTGCCGATGTGGCTCCGTAGGCAGGACGAGCTGAACGAGGCCCGTCCGACGGAACGCTTCAGCACCGCCATCCGGCTGCTGTCCGGACGGGCGGGAATGGAGCGCCGGTACGCCAAGGACCTGCAGGCGCGCTCCACCGAAGAGGGGGAGCCCAGCGCCGGTCGTCCGGACGTCGTCACCGACTCGGTGGACGTCCGGGCCTTCGCCATGCCTCCGACCCGTCCCCAGGCGCGCGCGGACGTACCGGCACAGGCGCAGGCGCCGGCGCGCGCGCAACCGGCGCGAGAACAGGCGGAAGCCCCGGCACCCGCGTCGGCCCCCGCCCCCGCGCGGAAACGGGTGCCCGCGGCCCGGCGTTCCCCCTCGGAGGAAGCCGCCCTGGCGCGCGCCCGGCGAATGAAGGCGCTCGCGCGACGCCGGCGCACCACCGTGATGCTCTTCATCGCGTTCACGCTCGGCGCGATCGTCGCCGCGGTCGGAGGGCTCGCGTTCCTCTGGGCGCCCGGCGTGCCCGCCGTACTGCTCAGTGCGTACATCGCATATCTGCGCTCCCAGGAGCGACGCCGGTTCGCCTACCAGATGGACCGGCGCCGGGCCGAGGACGCCGCCGAGCGGCTCCGTGAGCGCGCCCGCCAGCCGCGCCGCCGCACGGCCGCCACCGAAGCGGACGCCGACGAATCGGACGAGGGACCGGCGCAGGACGCCGACTCCGGACTGTCCGCGCTCGCCGCCGACCGACGTGCCCTCGTCGAGCAGACCGACCACGCCGAGTGGGTGGACCAGCAGCGCGAGCGGCAGCGGCGGCCCGGGCACGGGGACAGCTGGGACCCGGTGCCGGTGCCGTTGCCGACGTATGTGACCGCGCCGGTCGCTCCGCGGGCCACCGCGGACGTCGACCTCGGGGCGCCGGACACCTGGAGCTCGGCACGGTCGGGCTCCGTGGCCCGGGGCCAGGAGACGCAGGCCGCCGAGATCGCGGAACCGGCCCCCGCGGAGGACAAGGCGGACGACGACGGGCGCAGTGACGCCCGCCGGGCGGCTTCCGCGCGGCGGGCCCGGGAGCGGGGGCGCACACCGCTGTTCGACCAGTACGAGGACGGCGAGCGGCCCCGCGCGGCCAACGAGTAGCCCCCCGACCTGTGCCGCTGCCCCGGCGGCAGGCCGGGAACGGATTTCCAAGCACCCGGATCGGGGTGCTAGAGTTTCACTCGTTGCAAGGGCCTGTGGCGCAGTCCGGTAGCGCACCTCGTTCGCATCGAGGGGGCCAGGGGTTCAAATCCCCTCAGGTCCACCGCAACAACTGGTCAGGGAAACCTGAGGCAGTTGATGAGATCCCGTCCGATCGGAAGATCGGGCGGGATCTTTGTTGTGTCTGACGCTGTGCCTGACGTTCCGTCAGGCAAGCCTGTCACAGCTCCTTCGCGAAGCACCGGCTGCTGTCGTACGACCGGTAGTAGCCGAACTTCTCGCAGGGCTCGTAGCCGCTGGACGCGTACAGGGCGATGGCCTCCGGCTGCTTCGTGCCCGTCTCCAGGACCATCCGCAGGCGGCCGGCGGTGCGGGCGTCCTCCTCCAGGGCGGCCAGGATGCGCCGGGCGAGTCCGCGGCCGCGCGCCGCCTCCACCACGTGCATCCGCTTGACCTCGGCGTCCCCGTCGAGGTTGCCCTCGTCGTTGGTGTCCTGCGCGCGCCAGCCGCCCGTGGCCACGGGGGTGTCGTTCTCGTCGTACACGATGAAGTACACGCCGTTCGGCGGCTCGAAGTCCGCCGGGTCCAGCGATGTGGCATCCCCGCCGTCGCCGTAGCGCACGTGGTACTCCGCCTGGACCTCGTCGTTCAGCTTGACGGCATCCGGGTGGTCGAAGGAGACGCGACGTATAATCATGTGGGGAATCGTACGCCTATGCATAGAGGGGGTCCGGTCTCGATCCAGTGTGCCGGTATCGTTCCCGCGTGCTCACTGTGACCTCCGTCAATGTCAATGGACTGCGCGCCGCCGCGAAGAAGGGCTTCGTGGAATGGCTCGCCGGCACCTCCGCCGATGTGCTCTGCCTGCAGGAGGTGCGCGCCGAGCCGCAGCAGCTGCCCGAGCACGTGCGCACGCCCGACGGCTGGCATGTCGTGCATGCGCCGGCCGCCGCCAAGGGCCGCGCCGGTGTCTCCCTCTACACCCGCCGCGAGCCCGACCGCATCCAGGTCGGCTTCGGCGCCGCGGAGTTCGAGACCAGCGGCCGCTATGTCGAGGTCGACCTGCCGGGCGTCACGGTCGCCTCCCTCTACCTCCCCTCCGGCGAGGTCGGCACCGAGCGCCAGGAGGAGAAGTTCCGCTTCATGGACGAGTTCCTCGTCCATCTGAAGGCGCTGCGGGAGCGCGCCGCCGCCGGCGGACGCGAAGTCGTCGTCTGCGGCGACTGGAACATCGCCCACCAGCCGGCCGATCTCAAGAACTGGCGCGCGAACCAGAAGAACTCCGGGTTCCTCCCGGAGGAGCGGGCGTGGCTCACCCGGGTCTTCGACCCCGAGGACGGCGGCTACGTCGATGTCGTGCGCGCCCTGCATCCGGAGGCGGAGGGGCCGTACACCTGGTGGTCGTACCGGGGGCGGGCATTCGACAACGATTCGGGCTGGAGGATCGACCTCGCCGTCGCGACCCCCGGGCTGGCCGCCCGGACCGTCAAGGCGGTCGTGGAACGGGCGGCCACGCATGCGGAGCGGTGGTCGGACCATGCTCCGGTGACGGTGACCTTCGAGAGGTGAGGCCCCGGCGGATTCACGTCGACACGTGCTGCAGGGGCAGCTCGATGACGGCGTAGGCGATCCCCGAGAAGGCCAGTGCGGTGAACAGCGCCAGGGCCCGTTCCCTGTGCCGACGTGCCATCAGCAGCGGGATGCCGACCAGGAGTGCCGCACAGGTCCAGGCCTGCGGGGCGTAGTGGAGAACCCACGCGTACCGGATGGACTCCATGCCGAACACGCCCGCCAGTGCGGCCAGTGCGACGACTCGACGGGGTGCGGTGCGTCCGCACCGCCACCACGCCCCCGCGGCACCGAACAGCGGGCCGCTGAGGAGCGCCATCGCCAGCCACACCAGCGGCCAGAACGGACTGCCCATGCCGTTGCGGCCGAATTCGGCGTAGCCGTAGTAGCCGACGACCAGGCCGATCGTCGTGCACAGGCCGGTGAGCGCCGGCCTGCGGAGCGCCGGATGCCCGCCGGCCATCAGCGCGCCCGCGGCGAACGCCGGGACGCACCACACCGCCCCGGAGTTGGCGATCTGGTTGGAGGCGCCGGGGAGCCCGCCCTGGGCGAGGTTGGTGAGAATGCCGAGGCCGACTCCTGCCAGTGGCGCGGATATCCACCACCGGTCCGGCCCGAGGGTCGGGCGGATGCCTGTGCTGAGCGTCATGGGCGCGACTATACACGGCATCTATACGCAAAGTGTATAGACGGCGTCGCAGGTGGGTGGGAGGCCCCGGGGGAGGGCTATCCCCGCTTGCGCAACCGCCGGTCCAGTGCCAGCGACAGTTCCGCCTCCACCACGCTCCGGGCCAGAGGGCGCAGACGCTGCAGGTCCTCCTCGCCGGCGTGGCGCAGGACCAGTTCGGCGAACATCTCCGCCAGGTCGTCCACGTGTTCCCGGACCTGTTTGCCCGCTGCCAGGACTTCCGTGAGCGGGATGCCCTCGCTGACCAGGGCCGAGGAGACGTCCAGGAGGCGGCGGCTGATGTGGACGATCTCGTCGCCGTCGGTGCCGAGGTAGCCGAGGTCGAGGGCGGCGGCGAGGTTCTCGGGGGTGACCTGGCCCTCGAAGCGGGCGGCGAGCTCCTCGGGGGTGAGACGGACCGGTTCTTCCTCGGTCGGCTCGACGCCCAGGAGGTCGGCGACGTCCCGGCCGTGATCGAGGGCCTCCGCCAGTTCCGCGATGCCGGTGAGGGTGTGACCGCGTTCCAGCAACGCCGCGATCGTGTGCAGCCGGGCCAGGTGGTGGTCGTCGTACCAGGCGATACGGCCCTCGCGGCGGGGCGGCGGTATCAGTTTGCGTTCTCGGTAGAAGCGCAGGGTGCGTACGGTGATGCCGGCCAGGCGGGCCAGTTCCTCCATGCGGTACTCGCGCTTCTCGGTCACGGTCGCAGCCTATGTTGTACCGCCGGCACCCGCGGCGGAGCCGCTGATGTCACAGTCCTGCCCTCCCACCCCTACCCATCGGTACGGAGCTGCTCTACGCTCCCATTGCGCCAGTGTTCACTGGCGCAGTCGCGGGAGGAAGGGCGTCGGCATGGCTGAGCGGGAGCATGTGCGGGTGGCGGTGATCGGGTCCGGCTTCGGCGGGCTCGGGGCCGCTGTGCGGCTGCGGCGCGAGGGCGTCACCGACTTCGTCGTCCTCGAACGGGCCGGCAGCGTGGGTGGCACCTGGCGCGACAACAGTTACCCGGGGTGTGCCTGCGACGTGCCCTCCCACCTCTACTCCTTCTCCTTCGCGCCCCATCCCGGCTGGCCGCGCACCTTCTCCGGGCAGGAGCACATACGTGCCTATCTGGAGCACGTCACGGACGTCTTCCACCTGCGGCCCCACATCCGCTTCGACTCCGAAGTGAAGATGATGACCTGGGACGGCGAGAAGCTGCGATGGGAGATCGAGACCAGCAGCGGGTCGCTGTCCGCGGATGTCGTCGTCTCCGCGACCGGCCCGCTGTCCGACCCGAAGGTGCCCGACGTCCCGGGGCTCGACTCCTTCCCCGGCAAGGTCTTCCACTCCGCCCGCTGGGACCACGACTACGACCTGCGCGGCAAGCGCGTCGCCATGGTGGGGACGGGCGCCTCCGCCATCCAGATCGTGCCCGCCATCCAGCCCGAGGTCGGCCGGCTCACCCTCTTCCAGCGCACCCCGCCCTGGGTCATGCCGCGCGTCGACCGCGCCATCAGCGGCGCCGAGCGGGCCCTGCACCGCGCGCTGCCCTTCACCGCGCAGGCCCGCCGCGGACTGCTGTGGGGGATCAGGGAGCTGCAGGTCCAGGCGTTCACCAAACACCCCGACGAGCTCGGTTTCGTGGAGCAGTTGGCCAAGCGGAACATGGCGCGGGCCATCAAGGACCCGGCCCTGCGCGCCAAGCTCACCCCCGACTACCGCATCGGCTGCAAGCGGATCCTGCTGAGCAGCACCTATTATCCGGCGCTGGCCCGGCCCAATGTCGACGTCGTGGCCAGTGGGCTGAGCGAGATCCGCGGGTCGACCGTCGTCGCCGCCGACGGGAGCGAGGCCGAGGTCGACGCGATCATCTTCGGTACGGGGTTCCATGTCACCGACATGCCGATCGCCGAGCGGGTGGTCGGCGCGGAGGGCAAGACCCTGGCCGAGGCCTGGAAGGGCGGGATGGAGTCCCTTCGGGGTGCCTCCGCCGCCGGGTTCCCCAACTGGATGACCATCATCGGGCCCAACACCGGCCTCGGGAACTCGTCGATGATCCTGATGATCGAGTCGCAGCTCAACTACATGGCCGACTTCTTGCGGCAGTTGGACGTTCTCGGCGGCCGCGCCGCCCTCGACGCCCGGCCGAGCGCCGTCGACGCCTGGAACACGCGTGTGCAGGAGCGCATGAAGCGGACGGTGTGGAACACCGGCGGCTGCACCAGCTGGTACCTCGACCCGAGCGGCCGCAACACCACCATCTGGCCGGGTACGACGACCGAGTTCCGGCGGGCCACGCGGCAGGTGGATCTCGCCGAGTACGAACTGCTCCGGGCGCCCGCCGAGCAGAAGGCGGAGGTGGACGCGTGAGCCGGCTCATGCACGTCAGGTCCGGGCCGTACGCCCCGCCCACCCCCGTCCGCGAACTCGTCGCCGTCTCCGCCGACGGCGCCCGGTTGCATGTGGAGGTGCACGGACCCGAGAGCGCGCCCCCGGTCGTCCTCGCCCACGGCTGGACCTGCTCCACCGCCTTCTGGGCCGCGCAGATACGGGACCTCGCCGCCGACCACCGCGTCATCGCCTACGACCAGCGCGGCCACGGACGCAGTCCGGCGAGCCCGGCGTGCAGTCCGGACGCCCTCGCCGACGACCTCGAAGCCGTACTGGAGGCGACCCTCGCGCCGGGTGAGAAGGCCGTGATCGCCGGGCACTCCATGGGCGGTATGACGGTGATGGCGGCGGCCACGAGGAAGAGCTTCCGGGAGCATGCGGCGGCCGTACTGCTGTGCAGCACGGGCTCCTCGCGGCTGGTCGCCGAGTCGACCGTCGTACCACTCGGGCCCGGGCGGCTGCGGACCTGGCTCACCAGGCACGTCCTCGGGGCGCGGGCGCCGCTCGGACCGGTCACGCCCCTCGCGCGGCGGATCCTCAAGTACGGGACGATGGGGCCGGCTTCGGCGCCGCACATGGTGGAGGCGTGCGCGCGGATCGTGCACGCGTGTCCGCGCAAGGTGCGCCACGCCTGGTCGCAGGTGCTCGCTCTGCTCGATCTGGACCATGGCGTACGGGAGTTGAGGGTGCCGACGGTTGTCGTCGTCGGGACGGCGGACCGGCTCACCCCGCCCGTGCAGGCGCGGGCGCTGGTGGCCGCGCTGCCGAACTGCGTGGGCAGCACCGAGCTGCCGGGGCTCGGCCACATGACCCCGGTGGAGGCGCCGGAGCTGGTCAGCGGCCGTATCCGGGAGCTTGTGACGACGTACGCAACGATCAAGGAGGGCGCATGAGCAAGGTCAGCCTCGAAGGACAGGTCGCCGTCGTCACGGGCGCCGCGCGCGGTGTCGGCGAGCTGCTCGCGCGGAAGTTGTCGGCCCGGGGTGCCAAGGTGGCGCTGGTCGGGCTGGAGCCGGACGTCCTCAAGCAGGTCTCCGAGCGGCTGCACAGCGACAGCGACCACTGGTACGCCGATGTGACGGACCATGAGGCGATGGCGCGAGTGGCACGGGAGGTCAAGGAGCGGTTCGGGAAGGTCGACATCGTCGTGGCGAACGCCGGTGTCGCCACCGGCGGTCCCTTCGTGGACTCGGACCCCGAGGCCTGGCGGCGGGTGATCGAGGTGAATCTCATCGGGTCCGCGGTGACTGCCCGCGCCTTCCTGCCGGTTCTGATGGAGAGCCGCGGCTATCTGCTGCAGATCGCCTCGCTCGCCGCGATGACTCCGGCGCCGATGATGACCGCGTACTGCGCCTCCAAGTCCGGTGTGGAGGCGTACGCGCACAGTCTGCGGGCCGAGGTCGGGTACAAGGGCGTACGGGTCGGGGTCGGGTATCTGTCGTGGACCGACACCGACATGGTGCGGGGCGCCGACCAGGACGAGGTGATGCGTGAGCTGCGGCAGCGGCTGCCGTGGCCGTCCAGCAAGACGTACCCGCTGGGGCCGTCCGTGGACCGGATCGTCGCCGGGATCGAGCGCCGGTCGAGCCATGTGTACGGGCAGTGGTGGCTGCGCGGGATGCAGGGTGTGCGGGGGTATCTGCCGGGCCTCATCGGGACGGTGGGGCAGCGGGAGATGCGGCGGTTCGGGTCACGGTTGGAGGGCATGCGCTCGGGGCTCGTCGGTGCAGGTGGGGCGGCCGACGAGGAAGCCCGCGCTACGCACCGTAGTTGATCGAAATGCGCTCCGTGGTGGGCCGTGTGAATCTGGTCGAGGCCCGGTCAAGGGCCTTCCCCCCACCCACTACGGGAGTGAACCCACATGGGTATGAAGGACAAGTTCCAGGACCAGTCGCAGCAGTGGCAGGAGCAGGCGAAGCAGAAGGCCCAGCAGGGCCGTGAGCAGGGCCAGCAGCGCGGCCAGCAGCCGCAGCGCGGCAAGCCGGGCGAGCGCATGCGGGACGAGGAGACGGAGCGGTTGCAGCGGGAAGAGCAGGACCGCTTCGACCAGGACTACGACGTCTGACGTCGACGTCCTGACTGACTGGAAGGGTGCCCCTGACGAGGGGCACCCTTTCTCAGTTCGTCCTGGGCGGGAGCTTCGGACGTGAGCGGTCCGGGACGTTGCTGTAGTCCGGAGGGGTGGCCGGAGGGTTGGTCTCCAGCAGCTGCACCGCCAGCTGGACCGCGTCGTCCAGTTGGGCGTGGCGGCCCTCCGCCCAGTCCAGGGGGGTGCGGAGGATTTCCAGGTCCGGGGTGACGCCCTTGTTCTCCACGGTCCAGCCGTAGGCGTCGAACCAGGCCGCGTTCATCGGGACCGTGATGACCGTGCCGTCGCCGAGGCGGTGGCGGCCGGTCATGCCGACCACTCCGCCCCAGGTGCGCTGGCCGATGACGGGGCCGAGCCTGAGGAGCTTGATGGCGGCCGTGATCATGTCGCCGTCGGATGAGGTCGCCTCGTCGGCCAGGGCCACCACCGGGCCGCGGGGCGCGTTGGAGGCGTACGAGACCGGTTGGGCGTCGCGGGTGAGGTCCCAGCCCAGGATCGTGCGGGACAGTTTCTCGACGACCAGTTCGCTGATGTGGCCGCCCGCGTTGCCGCGTACGTCGACGATCAGGGCGGGCCTCGACACCTCCATGCGCAGGTCCCTGTTGAACTGGGCCCAGCCCGAGCCGCCCATGTCGGGGATGTGCAGATAGCCGCAGCGGCCGCCGCTCAACTCCCTTACCACGGCGCGGCGTTTGGCCACCCAGTCCTGGTAGCGCAGGGGGCGTTCGTCGGTCAGGGGGACCACGGCCACGCGGCGGGAGCGGCCCGCCTCGCCCTCTGCCGCGGTGAAGGTCAGCTCGACCGTGGTGCCGCCCGCGCCTGCCAGCAGTGGGTACGGCCCGGTCAGAGGGTCCACCGGGCGGCCGTCGACATGGGTCAGTACGGCGCCCTCCCTGATGCCCGTGCCCGCCAGCGGTGAGCGGGCCTTGGAGTCCGAGGACTCGCCCGGGAGGATCCGCTTGACCACCCAACCCTCCTGCCTGCGGACGAGGTTGGCGCCGAGCAGGCCCTGGAGGCGCTGGTAGTGGGGCGGGCCCTCGTTGCGGCGGGCGGCGGTGACGTAGGCGTGCGAGGTGCCCAGTTCGCCGAGCACCTCGCGCAGGAGGTCCGCGAACTCGTCGGGGGACGCGACCCGTTCGACCAGCGGCCGGTACTGGTCGAGCACCGCCGCCCAGTCGATGCCGCACATCCCCGGATCCCAGAAGTACGCGCGGATGAGACGGCCGGCCTCCTCGTACGACTGGCGCCACTCGGCGGCCGGGTCGACCTCGTGCAGGATGCGGCGCAGGTCGATCCAGACCGTCGTGTCGCCGTCGCCGGACTCGGAGGAGGGGACGGCTCGCAGGTCGCCCTCGTCGACCACGACCAGGCGGGTGCCGTCGCCGCTGAGCGCGAACCAGTCGAGGTGCTCCAGGAGTTCGGACTTCTTCGCCTTGCTGATGTTGAAGTGTTCGAGGGTCGGGCGGCCGGTGGTGTCGTCCGGGTTGGCGAACGTCTCGCCGAGCGCCCCCGAGATCGGCCAGCGCAGCCAGACCAGGCCGCCGCCCGCCACGGGGTACAGCGCCGAGTACTTGGAGGCGGTGACCGGGAAGGGGGTGACCCGGTTCTCCAGCCCTTCGATCTCGACGGTGACCGTGGCGCCGTCGCCGCCCTCCTCCTCGTCCTCCACGGGATCGAGGCCCCCGGCGGCCGGCCGGCCCTCCGGGGTCAGCGCGAAGGGGGAGGGGGTCGCGGAGGACAGGGGGACCAGGTACGGGCGGCAGCCGAGCGGGAACGACAGGTCCCCGGTGTGGACGTCGTACACCGGGTCGAAGCCGCGCCAGGACAGGAAGGCGAGATAGCGGCCGTCCCTGGTGAACACCGGGTTCTCGTCCTCGAAGCGGCCGTTGGTCACGTCGACGATCAAATGGTCCTTTATGCGCGCCATCTTGATCTGCCGCAGGGAGCGGCCGATCCCCGGGTGGGACCAGGTCAGCCAGGCGCCGTCCGGCGAGAAGGCGAGGTCGCGCACCGGGCCGTTGACCGAGTGGATCAGCTCGGTCACCTCGCCTCCCCCAGACTCCGTCCGGGAGGTGCCCCCAGAGTCCTCGGTCACGTCAAGCAGCAGCAGGCGGCCGTCGTGCGAGGCGAGGGCGAGGCGCTCGCCCTGCGGGTCGGCGACGAGTTCCTGTACGCGCCCCAGTGCGCCGGAGGCCAGTCGGCGCGGCTCGCGGTCGCCGGTCGCGCGCGGCAGATAGGCGATCTCCACCGCGTCCTCGCCCTCCGCGTCCGTCACATAGGCGACCTGGCCGGTCGAGCCGAGCATCTCCGGGAGGCGGACCCGTACGCCCGGGGTGTCGGTGATCGTGCGCGCCGGGCCGTCCCGGTGGGTGAGCCAGTACAGACTGCCGCGCACGACGACGGCGCTCGCGCGGCCCGTCTCGTCGACCGAGATGCCGTCGACGTGCTGGGCGGCCGGGACCTGGTAGGTGCGCCGGCCCGCGCGCGGACCGCTCAGCCGCACGTCCAGGCGGCGCGGCCCGGAGTCGGCGGCCAGGTCGTCGACGATCCACAGGTCACCGGCGCACTGGTACACCACCCGGGTGCCGTCGCTCGACGCATGCCGGGCGTAGAAGGCGTCGTGGTCGGTGTGGCGGCGCAGGTCGGAGCCGTCGTAGGCGCAGGAGTAGAGGTTGCCGATGCCTTCGTGGTCGGAGAGGAAGGCGATCCGGCCGCCGACGAACATCGGGGAGTGCAGATGGCCCTCCAGGTCGGCAAGGAGGCGTTCGCCGTGCAGCCAGAGGCGGCCCATGGCGCCGCCGCGGTAGCGCTTCCAGGCGGCGGGTTCGTGGGGCGGGGTGCCGGTCAGGAGAAGGGTCTTGCGTTCGCCTTCGATGTCGGCGACCTGGATGTCGGAGACCGGGCCCCAGGGGAGCTTGCGGCCGGGGTCGCCGTCGGGGGAGACCTTGTAGGCCCAGGTGAAGTACGAGAAGGGCTCGCCGTGGGAGGCGACGGCGAGGATGGTGCCCCCGCTGTCCCCTTGGGAGGGTGTCCAGCCGCAGACCTGGGTGTCCGCGGAACCCCAGTAGGTGAGCCGGCGGCCCGGACCGCCGTCCACCGGGACGGTGTGGATCTCGGGGACCAGGCTGCGCCAGCTCGTGTACGCGATGGTGCTCCCGTCCGGCGAGAATCGGGGGTGGCCGAGCTTCGTGCGGTCGACGGTGAGGCGCCAGGCGCGGCCCGGGCCGTCCAGGGGGGAGAGCCAGAGGTCGTCCTCGGCCACGAAGCACAACAGGTCACCGCTGAGATGGGGCAGGCGCAGATAGCTCACCTCCCCATGCTTTTCCGCCGGATGGGGCCGGGCAACTCGTGGGAACTTACGGATCCTTCACACACGTGAGCCAGCGCACGTACGAAACGGTTTCGTTTCGAACGTGCACAGGGTATCTTCATGAACGTACGAAGCAGGCGCCGAGTCGGCGCATCCCGAGCGGGAAGGTGAGTGGCATGACTGAGGTCGCAACGGCGCGTCGCAGTCGGATCACGCCCGAGCGTGAGGCCGAGTTGTACGAGGCCGTGCTCGACCTGCTCCGGGAGGTGGGCTACGACGCCGTCACCATGGACGCCGTCGCCGCCCGCACCAAGTCCAGCAAGGCGACGCTCTACCGCCAGTGGGGCGGCAAGGCCGAGCTGGTCGCGAAGGCGGTGCGGCACAACAAGCCGGGCGGTCTGGCCCTCGGCGGGATCGACACCGGGTCCCTCCGGGGCGATCTGCACGCCCTCACGATGCGGTCGGACGACTGCGAGATGGAGCAGAACTCCGCGTTGATGCGGGGTCTGGCCATGGCGATCCACAGCAATCCGGATCTTCTGAAGGCGTTCAAGGAGCACCTGATCGAGCCGGAGATGGCGGAGTTCCGCCGTGTCGTGCAGCGTGCGATCGACCGGGGCGAGGTCCGCGCGGACAACCCTGCGGTCGACTACATGATCCACATGATGATCGGCGGGTTCGCCGCCCGCACGATGATCGACGAGCGGCCGCCGACGCAGGACTACCTCCTTTCGTACATCGACGCAGTCGTCCTCCCCGCCCTCTGCGCCTGACACCTCCCCGCACTTCCTCGCCCACCTGACGTCACCGCTCAAGTCGTCGGGCCGATCACCCCTGCCTCCCCGCCGGGCCGATCACCCCTGCCTCCCCGCCGGGCCGATCACCCCTGCCCTGAAACACCCACGACCTGACCGGGAGTACGCCTCCGTGGCCACGTTCCTCTACAAACTCGGCCGATTCGCCTTCAGGCGACGGCACTTCGTCGCCCTGTTCTGGGTGGCGCTGCTGACCCTCGCGGGAGTCGGCGCCGCCCATGCGCCCGCCGCGGGCTCCACCTCCTTCTCGATACCCGGCACCGAGGCGCAGAAGGCCTTCGACCTACTGGAACAGCGCTTCCCCGGGATGAGTGCCGACGGCGCGACCGGACGCGTCGTCTTCAAGGCGCCCGCGGGCGAGAAGATGACCGACGCCGCCAACAAGGCGACCGTCGAGAAGACGGTGAAGGAGCTGGCCGACGGCTCCGAGGTGGTCTCCGTCGCCGACCCCTACCAGGCACACGCCGTCAGCAGGAACGGCACGGTCGCCTATGCGTCGGTGAAGTACAAGGTCTCCGGCATGGAGCTCAAGGAGGCCTCCCGGGACGCCCTGAAGGAGGCCGCGCAGGATGCGCGCCACGCCGGGCTGACCGTCGAGATCGGCGGTGACGCGCTGCAGGCCGGGGCCGAGCCCGGAGCGGCCGGTGAGGTCGTGGGCCTCGCCATCGCCGCGGTCGTCCTCGTCATCACCCTGGGCTCACTGGTCGCGGCCGGACTGCCGCTGCTGACAGCCGTCATCGGCGTCGGTATCGGCGTCTCCACCATCACCGTTCTGGCCAAGGCGCTCGACCTGGGCGACACCACGTCCACCCTCGCCCTGATGATCGGTCTCGCGGTCGGCATCGACTACGCGCTGTTCATCGTCTCCCGCTACCGCAGCGAACTGGCCGAGGGCCGCGGCCGCGAGGAGGCCGTCGGACGCGCCGCGGGGACAGCCGGTTCGGCGGTGGTCTTCGCGGGCCTCACGGTCGTGATCGCACTCGCGGGCCTCTCGGTCGTGAACGTGCCGATGCTGACGAAGATGGGCCTCGCGGCGGCGGGCACGGTCGTCGTGGCCGTCCTCATCGCACTGACCATGATCCCCGCACTGCTCGGATACGCGGGCAGGAAGGTCAGGGCGACGGGCGAGAAGCGCCGCAAGAGCGCGGCCGGCACCCCCGGGAAGCCCGGTCTGGGCGCACGCTGGGCGAGCTTCGTCATCCGCCGTCCGGCCGCCGTACTGCTGCTCGGTGTGGTCGGCCTCGGCACGATCGCGGTCCCGGCCACCCAACTGGAGCTGGGCCTGCCCGACGACGGTTCGCAGCCGACGTCCACGACGCAGCGCCGCGCCTACGACCTCCTCTCGGAGGGCTTCGGCCCCGGCTTCAACGGCCCCCTGATGATCGTCGTCGACGCCAAGGACAGCGACTCCCCCAAGGCGGCGGCCGACAAGGTGACCCACGGGATCAAGGGCCTGGGGGACGTCGCCACGGTGACTCCGGCGGTGTTCAACAAGGCCGGCGACACCGCGACGATCACCGTCATCCCCGGTTCGAAGCCGTCCTCGGTGCAGACCGAGGACCTGGTGCACGCCATCCGTGACCAGGGCACCGGCATCAAGGCCGACACGGGTGCGAAGGTGCTGGTCACCGGTACCACCGCGATGAACATCGACTTCTCGCAGAAGCTCAACGACGCCCTGATCCCGTATCTGGGCCTGGTGGTGGGCCTCGCCTTCCTGCTCCTGATCGCGGTCTTCCGCTCCATCTTGGTCCCGCTCAAGGCGGCACTCGGCTTCCTGCTGAGCGTGCTCGCCGCGCTCGGTGCCGTGGTCGCGGTCTTCCAGTGGGGCTGGCTCGGCGGCCTGCTGGGCGTCGAGCAGACCGGCCCGATCATGTCGATGATGCCGATCTTCATGGTGGGCGTGGTCTTCGGTCTCGCCATGGACTACGAGGTGTTCCTCGTGACCCGGATGCGCGAGGCGTACGTCCACGGCGAGACGCCGGGCCAGGCCGTGGTGACCGGCTTCCGGCACAGCGCGCGGGTCGTGGCGGCCGCCGCGGCCATCATGATCGCGGTCTTCGGAGGCTTCATCACCTCCAGCGAGTCCATGATCAAGATGATCGGTTTCGGCCTGGCGGTCGCCGTCTTCTTCGACGCCTTCGTCGTGCGGATGGCGATCGTCCCGGCGGTCCTCGGCCTGCTCGGCAAGAAGGCCTGGTGGCTGCCGAAGTGGCTGGACCGGGCGGTGCCGAACGTGGACGTCGAGGGCGAGGGGCTGAAGACCCTCGGCGACGGCGACGCGAAGGACAGCGACCCGGACGAGGACCGGGAACTGGTACGGGCCTGACGCTCCGGCCGGTGGCGGGCGGCCTTCCGGGACCCCTGGTGCAGTGCGCTGCACCAGGGGTCTTGCCGGGTGCGGCGGGCGGTCTGGTCGCCGGGCGCCGCAAGCGCCGGGCGATTGTCAGTGGCGCCGCCTAACGTGGCGGCATGACCACTCTTCAGGAACGCCCCCGCACCGCCCTGCTGGTGATCGACGTCCAGCAGGGCGTCGTGGCGTCCGCGCACGAGCGGGACGCCGTCGTCGGCACCATCGCCGCCCTCGTCGACAAGGCCCGCGCCGCGGACGTGCCGGTCGTCTGGGTCCAGCACTCCGACGAGGGACTCGAGAAGGGCAGCGGCGACTGGCAGTACGTCTCCGAACTGCCCCGCCGCGAAGCGGAACCGCTGGTGCACAAGAACTACGGCGACTCCTTCGAGGGCACGGACCTGGAGCAGGTCCTCGCCGCGGCCGGAGTCGGCCATCTCGTCGTGACGGGCGCGGAGACGGACGCCTGCATACGCTCCACGATCCACGGCGCATTCGTACGGGGCTACGACGTCACGCTGGTCGCCGACGCGCACACCACGAACGACAACAGCAAGTGGGGCGCCCCGCCGCCGGACCAGGTCATCGCCCATACGAACCTGTACTGGCAGTACCACTCGGCACCGGGGCGCACGGCGGCGGTGAGGGAGGCGAAGCAGGTGACGTTCGGGGGCTGACGGTCGCTACAGCTCCGTCATGTTCGGGCGTGGTGCCGGACGGTGGCGGGCGGCGGGGCCTTCCGCGAAGGCGTGCAGGAGGTTCTCCGTCGTGCGGGTGACGAAGGTGCGGGTGCGGGCGTCCATACCGTGGTCCCGGCCTCCGTCGGGGGTTTCGGCCATCAGCGCCTCCACCCACCGCATGGTGCCGGTCGCGAAGACGCCGGCGCCGCTTCGCGCGGTGTAGTACGCCGAGTCGCTGCTGCTGCGAACGCCGTTGCACACCAGAGGGGAATGGGCCGTTATCTCCAGGGGGTGGGGGACGGGCGCACCAGGGGTGACCCGGTCGTACTCCACACCGACCAGATGGTCGAAGCCGTCACCGGGGCGTACGCCCGTCCCCTCGTACAGCCAGTGGTCCGCCGCGTGGACGACGTAGGGGGCGTCCACCGGATAGCCCTCGTAGAGCACGCCGGTCAGGGAGGACTCCGGGTCGGCCGCCGGGGACCGGCGGAAGTCCGTCGTCACCAAGGAGGGGTTGGTGGTGTAGCAGGGGTCGGACGGGAAGGAGGACTTGTAGCAGACCACCGTGCGCTCGGGCAGTGCCCCGCCCGGCTCCAGGCGGATCCGGCGGAAGCAGGTGTTGGCGCCCAGGAAGGCCAGGTTGGTGCCGGCGTCGCGGGCCCGGGTGATGTGCCGACGCTGCTCGGGGGTCCAGTACTCGTCGTGGCCGAGGCAGATGACGGCGGCCGCTCCGTGCAGCACCTCCGGGTCCCGGTGCACGTCGACCCCGGTGGTGTACGCAAGGGGGATGCCGAGCCGTTCCGCGAGGACCACCGCCGCCCGCTCGTACACCATGAACTTCTCCGCGCCGTCGGAGTCGTAGGGCCGGTCGAAGCTCACGGCGAGGGACCGTCCGGCGTACGCCCCGGAGGGGCCGACGTAGAGGCTGTAGCCGCCCCACCGGTTGTACGCCTGCCAGGTGGCGGGCGCGTGCATCAGCACCGTTCGGCCCGCGCCCTGCGCGGAGCGCACGATCAGCGGGACGTAGCGCTGGTGACCGTCCTCCGTGTCGAGCCGCAGCAGATACGCGCCCTCCGGCCAGCCCGTCGTCCCGAAACTCAGGGTGCGGCGCCAGTCCGCGCGGACGGTGCGGGTCTCGGTCACGAAGCCCGGCTCCGGCTGGACGCTGCCCGGCACCCGCCCGGACGACCAGACGAGCCGTGCCCCGGCTCCGCCGTACCAGCCGATACGGAACGCCGAGACGCGGAAGGACGGGGCGGTCGTGGAGACGTACAGACCGCACTCCTCGCCCGGTGTCACACTCACCCGATCGGCGTACCCCACGACGGCCGCCGCCGGACCCGGCGAGCGGATGCGCCAGTCGAGTGTCCCCGGGCGGTCCCGTTCCGCCTCGGGCCGGTGCGCGGCCGTCGTCGCCCGGGTGCCGTGGGCGGCATGAGAACGGTCGCAGGCACCGGCCGCCGCCGAGACGAGCCCGGCGCACGCACACGCCTCCAGGAAGGTCCTGCGGCGCAGCGCCGAGCCGTCCTCGGTCCCGTGCCGCGGCGTTTCCCGCCTTTCGGGGCCCATATCGCCTCCCGTGTGTGCGCACTCGCGGAGAGTCCGACCTGGGAACAGCCTGCAACGGCGCGGCCCTGGGCGCCATGAAAGGGCGAGGCCCGGGAAGGCGACGTTACTCTGTGGAACAACTGTGCCCGTGGGGTGTGAGGTGCCTCTCCCGGTGCGACGCCTCCTACGGGTCGTAGTAGCTTCGTTCGGCAGTAGTGCCAACCGCCCGTAGTCGGCCGGAGGTCATGCGTGGAGCCGTCCCAGGAGCTGATAAGCCTCGTTCTGCCGGTGTACGGCGTGGAGGAGTATCTGCGTCCCTGTCTGGATTCGATGCTCGGGCAGTCGTTCTCCTCCTTCGAGGTGATCGCCGTGGACGATGCCTCGCCCGACGGGTGCGGGGCGATCCTCGACGAGTACGCGAGCAGGGATCCGCGGATCCGGGTCGTGCATCTGGAACGCAACGGCGGGCTCGGCGAAGCCCGTAATGCGGGGCTGGAACTTGCTCGCGGGGAATATGTCTGGTTCGTCGACAGTGACGACCTGATCGCCGACGACTCG
Organism: Streptomyces sp. NPDC051172; assembly: GCF_040682555.1. Taxonomy (NCBI): domain Bacteria; kingdom Bacillati; phylum Actinomycetota; class Actinomycetes; order Kitasatosporales; family Streptomycetaceae; genus Streptomyces; species Streptomyces sp. NPDC051172. Next base: position 28,395 of record NZ_JBFBBE010000047.1, on the reverse strand, counting down.
CTGGCCGCGATAGCCGACAGACTGACCTCGACCCGACCTGACGTGCTCTTCTTCGACTACGCACGACTGTTGCCCGAGGGCGGGGTCGAGCCCGCTCCCCGCGCGCACCTGCTGCGTGATCCGCCGCCGCCCGAGGCGTTCGAGCTGCGGAGCCGGCCCAGTGTGCTCGAGCTGATGATGACCGCGTGGAACAAGGCGATCCGCCGTGACTTCCTGACCGGTCTGGGTGTGCGCTTCGGACCGGGGCTGTACGAGGACCTGCCGGTCACCTACCCGATCCTGGTGGCCGCCGAGCGAATATCGCTGCTGGAACGGGTCTGCTACGTCTACCGCGAGCGGCGTACGGGCGCGATCACCACCACCGTCAGCGACCGCCACTTCGACGTGTTCGACCAGTACGAGAAGGTCTTCGCCTTCCTGGACGAGCGGGGCGCGGCGGCCGAGGAGTTCCGCGGCCGGCTGTTCGACCGGGCGATCTGGCACTACACGACCATCATCGACGAACCCGGCCGGGTCCCGGCGGCCCGGCAGCGCGAGTTCTTCGCCCGGATGGCAGAGCACTTCGCGCGCTTCCGGCCCGCGGGCCACCCCTATCCGCCCGGCGCCCGAGGCGTGAAGTTCCGCCTGGTCGAGCGGGGTGACTACCGGCTGTTCGCCGCGCTGCGCCCGGTCAACCGGCTGCGCCTGAAGGCCGGCCGGGGCGTGCGCGGAGCGGTCGGCGCGGCACGGACGGCGACGCGGCGGGCCCGCGCCCTGCCGGCCCTCCTCTACTACGAGGCGTACAAGCGCCTGCCCGCCGACGACGAGCTCGCCGTATACGCCGCCTACTGGTACCGCAGCTACTCGTGCAACCCGCGCGCCATCTACGAGGCGGCCCGCGAACTCGCCCCGGACATCCACGGGGTGTGGGTGGTCCGCAAGGACGCGGTCGCCTCGCTGCCCGCCGGGGTGGACCACGCCGTCGAGGGTTCGCTGCGCTCCCTGCGCGTCCTGGCGCGGGCGAAATACCTGGTCAACAACGTCAACTTCCCGCACACGGTGTCCAAGCGCCGCGGCTCGGTGCATCTCCAGACGCTGCACGGGACCCCGCTGAAGGCCATGGGCCTGGACCAGCAGCACTACCCGGTCGGCGCCCAGGGGATGAACTTCACGCGGCTGCGTGAGCACTCCGCGCGCTGGGACTTCCTGCTGTCGGCCAACCCGCACTCCTCCGAGGTGTGGCCGCGCGTCTACCCCGGCAGCTACGAGCTGCTGGAGACCGGCTATCCCCGCAACGACCGCTACTTCCGCACCGGCCCGGAGGAGATCGCCGCCATCCGCGCCCGCCTGGGCATCGAGCCCGGCCAGACCGCCGTGCTGTACGCCCCGACGTTCCGGGAGTACGGGGGCGCCGGTCCGCTGCCGGATCCGTCCCGCCTGGCGGCCGCCCTCGGACCGGATCACGTGCTGATGCTGCGCTCGCACTACTACGACGCCGAAGGCGCGAAGGCGGGCGCGGAGGGGCGGGCCGAGGGTGCCGCGCGGGTCGTCGACCTCTCGTCGTACCCGGTCGTGGAAGACCTGTGCCTGGCGGCGGATGTGCTGGTGACCGACTACTCGTCGATCATGTTCGACTACGCCTGCCTCGACCGGCCGATCGTCGTCTACGCCCCGGACTGGGAGACGTACCGGGCGACCCGGGGCGTCACCTTCGACCTGCTGGCCGAGCCGCCGGGCGCCGTCGCGGAGAGCGAGGAGCAGCTGATCGAGGTGTTCCGCTCCGGGGCGGTGACCTCCGGCGAGGCGGGGGAGTTGCGTGCCGCGTTCCGGCGGCGGTTCTGTGCGTTTGATGACGGACATGCGGCTGAGCGGGTTGTGCGGCGGGTGTTCCTCGGCGAGAAGTGACAGGTCGTCGATTGTCTGCGGGCTCGTTGTGGCTGGTCGCGCAGTTCCCCGCGCCCCTAGGGATGCTGCCGAACCGTACGCGACTTCGCTGAACGGAGGAGGGCGTCCAGGGCCCGTTCGAAGGGGGCCAAGGGGTCGGTCGTGGCCGGGCCCAGCAGGTAGGTGCGCAGGTGCTGCCGCTCCTCGGCCAGTGGGTCGGTGCCGTCGAGGAGGTCGTCCAGGCCGGTCAGGTCGGGGGTGATGAGGTGGGCGGCCCGGGCGGCCGGGTAGCGGTCGCGGAAGGTGTCGGGGGCGAGGCCTGCGGGGTTGGCGACGGCGTACGGCTTGCCGGTGGCCAGGTAGTCGGTGACGACGCCGGACACGTCGGCGATGAGCAGGTCGGCGTGGTCGAAGCAGTCGTACAGGCCCGGTCGGGAGCCGCCCGTGACGCGGTGGCGCCACCAGCCCTCGGCCGCCCAGTACGCCTCGTTCCACTCCGCCAGTGCCGACTCCCAGGCGGCCGAGGGCGGCTCTTCGGACACTCCGGCGTCACGCGCGGCCTGCGCCTCGTCGCCGCGTGCGGGCCGGCGCAGCTCGTCGAGGCGGCGGGCGAGCGCCGGGAGCCGGGCCGCCTGCGCGGCCTGTTCCCGCGTGTCCTGCCGCCGGAACTCCTCGCGGGCGTCCCGTGCGGTGTTCGCCTCGTCGATCATCGCGAGGATCTCGGCGTGCGCCGCGCGCGCCCGGAGGTCCAGGGTGCCGGTCAGCGGGTGCGGCCGGTAGAGCAGGCGGACCGGCGGTTCCCGTTCCAGCAGGGTCTTCACGATCCGCGGTCCCATACCGGTCAGTGATGTCGCCGCGCCCGGGTCGCCGTGGAAGCCCTCCCAGGTGGGCGCGTAGAGCACGGTCGGCATCGGCGACGCGGAGGTGCCGCCGGTGGCGTTCAGCCGCCCCAGCGACGGGCGGCCGACCTCGACGACGTCCGCGTCGGCCACGCCGGACCCCGAGCGCGCGTAACGCTCACGCCCGGCGGGCCCCGCCACCCACACCTCGTCGTACACCTTGGTGAACGGATTGGAGCTGGTCGGCTTGTCGCTGTCCCCGTGACCGAGGTAGACGCTCCGGAACTCCGGCAGCCGCAGCAGGTGGGTGTTGTTCGCGGCGTTGGCCACGAACAGCGCCACCTGCGCGTCGGGCAGCCGGAAGGCGGTCAGATCCTTGCCCAGCGGCAGGCACACCACGGGCCGGGACGTCGGATCGAGCCGGGTGAGCATCTCTCGCTCGCGCAGCACGACGACCACCTGCCGGTGCAGCCGGTCGAGGACCGGCAGCCAGCCGTTGAGCTGGTACGCCGATTCCAGGGCGCCGGAGAAGTACACGACGACCTCGGGACGGTACGCCTCCACCTGCTCGTTCACCGTGCGCAGCACCTTGCCCTTCGCGGCCAGGTGCCGTCCCCGCCAGGCGTGCAGCGCCAGCCACCCGGCCGCGGCCAGGGCGGCGAGCACCGCGGTCCCCGCGCCGGCCGCCGCCCACTTCGGCCCGGCCGCCGCCGCGAGGGCCACGCCGACGACCAGCGGCAGGTCCACGAGCGCGAGCGGCCCCCGGTGGAGGTCCATCAGCAGCCGCGGCGGGGCGTCGGGGATCCGCAGCGCGGACAGATCCACGTTCCGGGTCACCACCGGCAGCCGCCGGCACCACCAGACGAACAGCAGCAGTCCCGCGTAACCGCCGCGCAGTGCCTGCAGCGCCAGGAAGCCGAGGGCGGTCAGGACGAACGCGCCGCACTGGGCGTCCCCCAGCCGCGCCAGCAGCACGAGCGCCGCAGCGCCGCGCAGCAGCGACCCCGCCGTGACGCTCAGACACACCTGGCCCAGCGGCTGCATCGAACCGGCGATCCGGCGAAGCGCCCTGGGCTCGGCGAGGTAGTCCGCGGCCGCGAACACGGCGAACGCCCAGCCGCTGGGCACCACCGCGGCCACGAACAGCCCGAGCAGCGCCACCGGGAACCCCGCCACCCCTGCAACCGCCGTCACCCTGCGCACCGTGCTCACCGCCATCCGACACTTGTATCAGAGCCCCGTGCGCTGGTCCGGGGCAGGACCGTGGCCGGTGATCTCCGCCCGCCGACGGCGTAGCGCGTCAGGCGGAAGTCGGGGCTACCGGTCCGCGGTTCCGGGACGTACGACCCACTCGGTCGGTTGTCCGGTGATCGATGCGATCATGTCGAAGTCGCCGTCGTAGTGGAGCACGGTCGCCCGATGGCGTTCGGCGGTTGCGGCGATCAGAAGGTCCGCCATGGACAGGGCGCGGTGGAAACCCCGTTCCAGAGCGATGCCCTGCACTTCCAGTACGCGGTCGAAGACCTCGTCGCCGCAGTGCAGGAAGGTGAAGCCGCGCAGCAGCAAGCGGATACGGCCCAGGTCCGGCTTGTTCCGGGCGTTGTAGACCATCTCCCACTCGACTGCCGCACAGGTTGCCAGGACGCCCCGGTCACTGAGGTTGTCCAGGACGCGGGCGACGGCGGGGTGGCCCCAGCGTGCGAGCGTCGACTTGTCGGCGAGGTAGTCGGTCACGCAGCGCCTTGCGCAGGCCGCTGGAGGGTTCCGTCGGCGTTGCGGGGGCCGGTGTTCTCGACGATCTCACTCAGGTCGAGTTCCCCGCGCTTGATCGCGTCCGCGAACTCCTGGCGCAGGTGGCGCTTCACGGCGTCCTCCATCGCCATCCGCACAGCCTTGGCTTTGGTTTTGGTGCCGTAGATGCGCATGGCCTCGGCGACCATGTCGTCATCGAGGTCGATCACTGTTCGAGCCATGGTGAGGACCCCTTCCGTAACCAGTGGTGCGCGAAATGATATCGCGCCAATCGACAAGGAGATATCGTTTTGGCTTGGTGGAGGTCCTGACGCTGGCGGCCGTCTGCTTCATACCTTCACCTCTGCCCAGACGGTTTTGCGCGGATACGGCCCCGGGGCGACGCCCCACCGGTCCGCGAGGGCGTCCACCAGGACGAGACCCCGGCCCGACTCGGCCCCGGGGTCGCCCTGCGCGAGGCGGGGGAGGCAGTCTGGGCGGGTGTCCGTCACCTCGATACGGAGGGTGTCTCCGACGATGTAGGGGGTCAGGCGGAAGTCCCGTCCGGGTACGCGCCCGTGCGTTGCGGCATTGGCGGCCAGTTCGGCGACGATGTGCGTCGCGTTCTCCAACGTGAGCCCCCAGGTGCGGAGTTGCTCCTCCGCGAGGAGGCGGGCGAGGCGGGCGCCGAGGGGTGTGGGGGACAGGCGGACGCTGAAGTTGCGGACGGTGACTTCTTGGTTCATGTCACTCAGCGTGGTCGGTTCTGCTTCCCTGAGTGAGTGCTGTTGCCCGTGCGTAGCGTGACTGTCTCGGCTTTGTCTCGTGCTGTCTTGGCTGTCTCGGGGGTTGATCGGGTACGGAAGCGCGTTGGAGGTGGGGCATGAACGAGGTTGCGGACGAGGCGGGTTGGGACGTCGAGCCGGGGGATGAGATCGAGCCGGTGGTCCAGGCGGTCGGGCGGTTGCTGAAGGTCTGCCGGGAGTCGGCGGGGATGCGGGCTGCCGACTTCGCAGAGGTGATGGGGTACGGCGAGGACATGGTCCGGAAGATGGAGCGAGGTCAGCGGATTCCCCGGCCGGAGTTCCTGGACAGGGCGGACACCGTGCTGAAGGCGCAAGGGCATCTGCGGGCCTTCATGGACGACATGAGAAAGGCGCGGTATCCCAAGAAGGTGCGGGAGCTGGCGGATTTGGAATCGCGGGCGGTCGAGGTCCTGGTGTACAGCGACCACAACATCCAGGGTCTGCTGCAGACACCGGAGTACACCAAGGCGCTGTTCGAGATGGCGCAGCCCGCCTACTCGCAGGACGAAATCGAGCGAGGCACCGCCGCGCGTGTGGCTCGCAAGGCCATCTTCGAGCGGGACCCCGCCCCGACCCTCAGCTTTGTCCAGGAGCAGGTGACGCTCGAACGTCCCCTCGGCGGACGGGCGGTATTGCGTCGCCAGCTCGAACACATGCTGGAACTGGCACAGTTGAGGAACGTGACGCTTCAGGTCATGCCGACCGATCGGGACGAGCATGCCGGGATCCATCACGGCATGATCCAGCTGTTGAAGTTCGAGGACGGCACCGGAATCGGCCGGTCGCCGGGCGCCTTCAACGGTCGTCCGGTCCAAAGCCCTAGGGATCTTCGTATCCTTGAGTTGCGCTACGGCTTGATCCGGGCGCAGGCTCTCACGCCGAGAGAGTCACTGGCCTTCATCGAGCAAGTGCTGGGGAGACTATGAGCACGCCGGAACTGCACTGGTTCAAGAGCAGCTACAGCGACAGCAGCGACATCAACGACTGCGTCGAGGTGGCCACCACCCCCGCCACCATCCACATCCGCGACTCCAAGACCCCCGAGACAAACCACCTCACGGTGGCCCCCACCACGTGGGCGAACTTCCTCACGCACGTCTCCACACACTGACCCCGCGGAGCTTCTCGCACGTCTCCTCGTGCTCGCGCTCCGGGCGGGACTGCCGTACCACGCCCGCCCCCGCCTGGAGCCAGCACTTGCCGTCCCGTTCGTACACACTGCGGAGCACCAGCGCCGCGTCGAGGGTGCCGGAGGCGTCGCAGGTGAGGACGGCTCCGGCGTAGAGGCCCCGGGGGCGGCCTTCCAGGGCGCGGATCAACGGGTAGGCGGGAGCTTTGGGGATCCCCGTGGCCGTCACCGCCGGGAACAGTGCGGCGAAGGCCTGCCAAGGGCCCAGGCCCGGGCGCAGGCGGCCGACGACCCTGGACGCCAGGTGCTGGACCGTGCCCCGCTCCTCGACCGTCATGTACTGGCTGACGTAGGTGTCGTCGCAGACCGCGGCCATCTCCTCCACCGACAGGCGTACGGACACCGCGTGTTCGTGGATCTCCTTCGGGTCGCTCAGCAGCTCCGCGCGGAGGCGGGCGTCCTCGGTCGGGGAACCCGTACGTGCGCGAGTGCCCGCCAGGGGGTGGGTCCGTACGTGCCCGTCGGCCGCCACCTCGACCACCGTCTCCGGGCTGAAACCCGCCGCCCGGATGCCGCCCAGGTCCAGCAGGAACGAGCGTGCCGGGGTGTTGGCGGTGCGGCCGAGGGCGTATGTGGTGATCAGGTCGACGGGGCCGGGGACCGGCACCCGGCGGGACAGGATGACCTTCTCCAGTGGGCCGGGGCCGTTGAGCTCCACCAAGGCGGCCGACACCGCCGCACGGTAGTTGCCGGTGCCAGCACGGGCAGCCGCTCCGGGAGGTGGAGCAGGACCAGACGGGCGTGGATCAAATCGTAGTGGGCGGCGGGGAGCGGGTCCGTCACGATGTCGTGTCGCAGCAGGCTCACGTGGGGCAGGCGTTGAGGTTCTTGCCGCTGCGCCCAGCGCGGGTCGATGTCGGTGATCGTGACCTCGCCGTCCGGCCCGACCCGCTCGCCGAGCCAGTCGCCCAGCGAGCCGCCGCCTCCGCCGACTTCGAGGCATCTCCAGCCCGGTGCCAGTCCGGTCAGCTCCAGCCGGCGGCGGGAGACCGGGTCATAGCAGGTCTCCAGGGCGGAGAAACGGCCGGGGGTCTGGGCGTCGGCGTTGTCGAACAGGTAGCGGGACATGGGGCTTCCTCGTGCTTGCTCCCGGCCGTACGGCCGTACGGACCCCATGATCAGGGCTCGGGACGGCGCAGCGGCAGGGCGCGCCGAGGTACGGGGACAACTCGGTCGCGTGCCGTGTACACCCAGCGCTACCGTGCCGTGCATGACGACCCCCGATGCCGCCGCAAGCTCCGGAGCCAACCCCCGTTTCGTCGCCGCCCTGGGCGAACTGGGGCTCGACGACCTGAACCGCCGTATCCGCCGCTTCCCGGACGCGACCCGCACCGCCGCCGAGGCGGCCGCCGCGATCGGGTGCGAACTGAGCGAGATCTGCAAGTCGCTGATCTTCGCGGCGGACGGGGTTCCGGTGCTGGTGCTGATGGACGGGGCGTCGCGGGTGGACGTCGAGCGGGTGCGGGAGGAACTCGGTGCGGAGAAGGTGACTCGGGCGAAGGCGGACGTCGTACGGGAGACCACCGGGTACGCGATCGGGGGTGTGCCGCCCTTCGGGCACCGGACGAAGACCCGGGTGCTGGCCGACCGTTCGCTGCTGGAGCACGACGTGGTGTGGGCCGCCGCCGGGAATCCGCACGCCGTGTTCCCCATGGAGCCCAAGGAACTCGTCACCCGCGCGGGAGCCACCCTGGTGGACGTGCGCGAGCGCAGCTCGTGACGCCGCTGGTCGCCACGGCCGTCCTGTGTGCCGCGGTCACCCATGCCGGCTGGAACGCGATCGCCCACCGCATCACGGACAAGCTGGTCGGGTTCACGCTGATCGCGGGCGGCGGGATGCTGATCGGTCTGGCGATGGTGCCGTTCGTCCCGCTCCCGGCGTCCGGGGCGTGGCCGTACCTCGCCGCCTCCGCCTTCATCCACCTCGCCTACTACGTCCTGCTCATGCGGTCCTTCCGGCTCGGGGACTTCGGGCAGGCGTACCCGATCGCCCGCGGGACCGCGCCGCTGGTCGTCACGGTGCTCGCCGCCGTGTTCGCGCACGAGGTGCCGAACGGGTGGGCCGCCGCCGGTATCGCCCTGTCCTGCGCGGGCCTGACCGGTGTCGCGCTGTGGGGGCTGCGCGGCAGCCGGCCCAACTGGGCGGCGATCGGCGCGGCGCTTGCCACCGGGCTGACCATCGCCGCGTACACGGTCGTCGACGGGCTGGGGGTACGGGCGTCCGGCTCGTCCCTCGGGTACATCGCCTGGCTGATGGCGGTGGAGGGGTTCGCGATCCCGGCGTACGCGCTGACCCGCTGGCGGGGGGAGTTCCTCGCCGTTCTGCGTCCGTTCGCGGGCGTGGGCCTGCTGGGCGGCGCCATGTCCGTCGCCGCGTACGGGCTGGTCCTGTGGGCCCAGACCAAGGCCGAACTGGCACCGATCGCGGCCCTGCGGGAGTCGTCGATCATCGTGGGGGCGGCCATCGGTGCGGTGTTCTTCAAGGAACGGTTCGGGGCGCCACGGATCGCGGCGGCGGTTCTGTTGGTGGCGGGGATCGGGCTGATGCTGCGGGCCGGCTGAGCGCCTGGCTTGCCCGTCGGTCGTCTGCGGCGCCGTCGTGGCTTGTCGCGCCCGCGCGGCGGAGCCGCATGTCGACACAGCCCCGCGCCCCTTCAGGGTGCTGCCGCACCGCAGGGTAATTCGTGGACCGCAGTGCGATTCGCGCACCCCGCGCCGCCCCTGTCCGATTCACGTCGGTGTTCACGCGAGCGATTTGCCGACGCCTTGACGATCCGTTCCGCGGGAGTTCAACTCGGCGTTTGTGCCTGGGTTGTGTGTTGTCCCTATGGTCCCAGCGGACATCGGGAGAAGGGGGACCCATGGGGACACTCCACGCGGTTGTGGCTCGCGGGATCACCAAGTGCTTCGGCGACGTCGTCGCACTCGACGGTGTCGACCTGGATGTGACGCAGGGTCAGATCCATGGGCTGGTCGGTCCGAACGGTGCCGGCAAGACGACGCTGCTCGGTCTGCTGCTGGGGCTGGCCGTCGCGGACAGCGGGCGGCTCGACATCCTCGGTATGCCGGTGGGGCGGGCGTTCGACGCTCCCGAAGGTGTCGCCGGGTTCGTCGACGGGCCCGGCCTGTATCCCTCCCTCAGCGCCCGGCAGAACCTCGCCGCACTGGCCCGGCTCCGCGGGCTCGAGGCGGGCTCCACGGGCATCGACGAGGTGCTCGACCAGGTCGGGCTCACCGCCGTCGCCGACGACAAGGCCCGCGGCTTCTCGCTCGGTATGCGGCAGCGGCTCGGGCTGGCCGCCGCCCTGCTCACCAAGCCCCGGCTGCTCGTGCTCGACGAACCCTCCAACGGCCTCGACCCGGCCGGGAAACGGCACGTGCACCGCGTCCTCAACCGGCTCGCCGCGGACGGCACCAGCGTGGTGCTGTCGAGCCACCGTATGGACGACCTGGAGGCGCTGTGCTCCGAGGTCACCATCCTCGCCACCGGACGGGTCGTGTTCTCCGGCCCGCTCGGCAAGCTGGCCGCCGAGAACCGTGAACTCGACTACCGGATACGGACCTCCGACCTGCAGGCCGCGCGACGGCTGGCCGACGCCTCGGACGGGATCCGGGTCGTCGACGACGCCGGGATACGGCAGGACGACGAACTGCTGGTCGTGCGCGCCCTGGTGCCCGCCCTCGACGAACTGGTGGCGGGCCTCGTGCGCTCGGGCGTCGCGGTGCGCGAGCTCGCACCCGTCGTATCGCCGCTGGAGGCCGCCTTCCTCGCCCTCACCGATCAGCAGGAGGAGGCCGGCCGATGAGCGCGACCGTCACCGCCGACAAGGTTGTCAGGGCCCGCCGGGTCCCCGTCTCCCGCGGCTACCGCTTCGAACTGGTCAAGCTGGTCTCGCAGTGGCGGATCCGGCTGCTGGTGCTCGCCTGCTGGATCGCTCCCGCCCTCTTCGTCGCGGGTGTGAGCCGGCAGAGCACGCTGCCCTCCGACACGCTCTTCGGGCGCTGGATGCACGCCACGGGCTGGGCCGGTCCGCTGGTGATGCTCGGGTTCGCGGGCACCTATGCGCTGCCGCTGCTGGCCTCGGTGGTCGCCGGTGACGTGTTCGCCGCCGAGGACCGCCTCGGCACCTGGCGGCATCTGCTGGTCGCCGTACGGTCGCCGCGACGGATCTTCGTGGCGAAGTCCCTCGCCAGCCTCACCGTCATCCTGCTGCTGGTCGCCGGGCTGGCCCTGTCCAGCGCGGTCGGCGGGCTGGTGTCGGTCGGCAACCAGCCGCTGGTCGGCCTCGACGGCCACCTGCTGGCACCGGGGGATGCCGCCCTGCGGGTCCTGCTCGCCTGGACAGCGGCCCTCGCGCCGACCCTGGCGCTCGCCGCGATCGGACTGCTCGGGTCGGTCGCGCTGGGGCGGTCCCCGATGGGGCTGCTGCTGCCCCCGCTCCTCGCGCTCGCGATGTCGGTCGCCCAGATGCTGCCGCTGCCCGTCGCCGTGCGCCTCGCCCTGCCCGGTTACGCCTTCATCTCCTGGAACGGCCTGTTCACCAGCCCCACCCAGCTCGGCCCGCTCCTGATCGGCGTCGCGGTCGGCCTGGTGTGGGCCGTGCTCGCGACCGTGCTGGCGTATCTCCTCTTCCTGCGGCGCGACTTCACCAACCTCGCCTACGACGGTTCCGGACGCCGGGCGCTCACCGTCGGCGCGCTGCCGCTGGCCGGGCTGACCGCTCTCACCGTCGGCGTGGTCGCCGTGGCGACTCCCTCCATGGGATCCGGCATCGAGCAGGACAAGGTCCAGCGCTCGGTGGCCACGGCGTTCGCCCACCTCTACCGCATGCAGACGCAGGAGCTGCACCGTCCCGCCGTCACCGAGGCGCAGCTTCGAACCTCGGCGGCCTGCACCAAGAGCGACGGCCAGTCGGCCCAGGAGGGCGCGGGCAACGACTGGCGGTGCGTCGTGACCTGGCATCTGCCCGGGGTCCCGGTCCCGGGGACGGCGATCTATCAGCTCGACATCACCTCAGACGGGCGGTTCGTGGCCGACGGCGACGGTCCCAAGGAAGTCAACGGCTACTTCCTGCTGCGGACGTCGACCGGGGACGCACCGAATCCGCTTTGGCAGTTCGACGGCAACGTCGAGTTGCTCACCCCCCACTGAAGGTTCCAACGAAGGGTCCACTGAAGGGACAGCTCGTGCAGGTAACACGGCAGCGTCGGATCAACGAGAAGAATCAGGTCAACCTGTTCGGCAGACGCGTCGGCCGCCGCGCCGTGCTGGTCACGGCGGGCATCGCGGTCGCCCTCGGTGTCACGGGCACCGCGGTCGCGTCGACATGGCAGTTCGGCACCCAGCAGGTCGCCGACGAGACCGCGAACGGCCAGGTCATCTCCAGTGACCAGTACATCAAGCCGTACGGCACCCGTTCGGTCATCAACGACGGCAAGATCATGTCGTCGACGGTCAGCCCGGACGGCAGCCGGCTCGCGGCCTCGGTGGCCGACGGTGACGCCTCGCTGGTCGTCCTGGACCTCGCGAGTGGTCGGGTGATCCAGAAGGTCGGCACCAACGCGGCGGACGACCTGCGCATCAAGAGCGGCTCCGTCGGCCAGGAGGGCCCGACGTACTCGCCGGACGGCAAGCAGCTGTGGCTGGGCCAGACCGACGGCTACACCAAGTTCACCGTGGGCGCCGACGGCACCCTCTCCGACCCGGTGACCGTCCCGATCCCGGCCGACGGCACCAAGCACGCCCTCGTGGCCGCCGCGGTGTTCTCGGCCGACGGCTCCACCGTGTACTCCGCGGTCAACGGCCAGAACCGGGTCGTCGCCATCGACGCGGCCACCGGAACCGTCAAGCAGAGCTGGTCCGTCGGCAACGCCCCCCGGGGCATCGCCCTGGTCGGCGGCAAGCTGTACGTCAGCAACGAGGGCGGCCGTCCGGCCAAGGACGGCGACACCACCATCAACTCCTACGGCACCCAGGTGCCCGCCAACCCGGACACCGGCGCCAGCACCACCGGCACCGTCAGTGTCATCGACACGGCGGACCCGTCCGCCGCCGTCGGCAGCATCGACGTAGGACTGCACCCGACCGCGGTGTACGCCAACAAGGGCGCGGTGTTCGTCACCAACACCACCGACAACAGCGTCTCCGTCATCAGCCCGGCCAAGGACAAGGTCGTACAGACCATCGCCACCCAGCCCTGGCCGGAGGCGAAGGTCGGCTACGAGCCGAACGCCGTGACGCTCACCGACGACGGCCGTCTGCTGGTGACGCTCGGCCGAGCCAACGCGGTCGCCGTCTACCGCTACAAGTCCCCGCAGGAGCCCGCCCGTTACGTCGGCCTGCTCCCGACCGACTACTTCCCCTCCGGGATCGCCACCGTCGGCAAGAACGTGGTCGTCTCCAACACCCGCGGCATCGACGCCCGCCGCCCCACTGCCGCCTCCGGCCACGGCACCCACGACACGACGTCGAGCCTGACCCAGTTCACGCTCCCGGACGACAAGACCGTCAAGGCCCAGACCGCCAAGGTCTTCAAGCAGAACGGCTGGACGCCCGGCTCGGTCCTGACGGCCGGCGGCAAGACCTCCGGGAAGGCGCTCCCGGTCCCGCTGCGGCTCGGCGACCCCTCGACGATCAAGCACGTCTTCCTGCTCGTCAAGGAGAACCGGACGTACGACCAGGTCTACGGCGACCTGCCGCAGGGCAACGGAGACCCCTCGCTCACCACGTTCGGCGAGAACGTCACGCCCAACCAGCACGCCCTGGCCCAGCAGTTCGGCCTCTACGACAACTTCTACGACGTCGGCACGAACTCCGCCGAGGGCCACAACTGGCTGATGCAGTCGGACAACCCGGAGTACACCGAGTCCTCCGCCGGCGAGTACCAGCGCAGCTACGACACCGAGGACGACGTCCTCGGCCACCAGAAGAGCGGCTTCATCTGGAGCGGCGCGCAGGCGGCCGGCAGGTCGGTCAGGGACTTCGGCGAGTTCCAGTCGCTGGAGACCAAGCCGGCCGGGGCGACCTGGCAGAACCTGTACTGCGACAGCAAGAACATGGCAGCGACCGGGGCGCAGACCCAGTACCCGATCCAGACGGGCTCGGCGATCCCCTCGCTCAACAAGGTGTCCGTGCAGGGCTTCCCGATGTTCGACCTCGGCGTCCCGGACATCTACAAGGAACAGATCTGGAAGCAGGACTTCGAGAAGAACGGTCCCGCGAACCTGAACATGTTCTGGTTCTCCAACGACCACACCGGCGGCCCGGCCAACGCGGCGGCCGAGGTCGCTGACAACGACCTCGCGGTCGGCCGGATGGTCGACGAGATCTCCCACAGCAAGTACTGGAAGAACTCGGCGATCTTCGTCGTCGAGGACGACTCCCAGAACGGCCTCGACCACGTCGACGGCCACCGCGCCCCGGTCCAGATCATCAGCCCCTGGGCCAGGCACGACACCGTGGACAGCCACTACTACTCGCAGATCACGATGGTCCGCACCATCGAGCAGATCCTCGGGATCCACCCGATGAACCAGCTCGACAGCGCGGCCACCCCGATGTACGGGGCGTTCTCGCTGAAGCCGGACAACACCCCGTTCACGGCCGAGCCCAACCGGACCTCGCTGACCCTCGGCGTGAGCCCCCAGCCCACCTGCGGCTCGGACACCCCGGCCCCGCAGGACACCAAGGCGGCACTCGCGCCGACCTCCGCAGCGGTGCCGCAGGCCCAGCAGAACCTCGCCGCGCAGTGGAAGGCCTGGGCCTCCCACCAGCGGCTGACCGGCCCGCACGCCGTGCCCGACTACGCCAACAACGAGCAGATGAACCGCTACACCTGGTACCAGACCCACAACTGGACCAAGCCGTACCCCGGCGACAAGAAGGTCTACGCGCCGAACGACGTACCCGGCGCCTACCTCCCGTCGGCGGAGAACGACGGCTGACACGCGCCCAGCGCGCAGCGGACCCCGGGCCGACGTCACACCGGCCCGGGGCCTGCGTGCGTCCGCGGGCTCGCAGGAGCACCCTGGAAGCAGGTCTTCCGGAGGTGATCGTCATGATGCACACCGCAGTGGGATGGCACGTCGAGCTGGAGTTCCAGGAGGACGAGACGCACACGCGGGCGGTCGCGCTGGTACGGCTGTCCGACGGGACCGAGGTCAAGGCCCACGGGCATGCGAGCCGGCACCAGACCGACGCGAATCAGCCGCGTGTGGGGGAGGAGATCGCCGGTGCGCGGGCGCTGAATGAGCTTGCCATGCAGCTGCTGACGAAGGCGCATGGGGAGATCGACTCGGCGTCCGGGCGGACTTCGCACTCGATCAACGTGTGAGCCGCAGGGGTCCCGTCACGTGAGAGAGACGCGCACTGCCCGTACCAGCGCCTGCGCCCGCGGGTCCGCCGTCACCGACTTGCGGAAGCCGTTCGTCACGTAGCCGAAGGCGATGCCCGACTCCGGGTCGGCGAAGCCCAGGGCGCCGCCGCGGCCCGGGTGGCCGAAGGAGGTGGGGGACAGGAGCGGGGATGCGGCCCCGTGGAGCATGTAGCCGAGGCCGAACCGTGTGCCCACCACCAGCACGCGGTCCGGTCCCGCGCTGCGTTCGGTGCGGGCCAGCTCCATGGTCTCCGGTGTGAACAGCCTTGCGCCGCCGTCCTCCCCCACTGCCTTAAGGGCGTGGGAGGTGCCCCCAACACCGATCAGGGAGGCGTAGAAACGCGCGAGGCCCCCCGCCGTGGCGATGCCGTTGGTGGCCGGGAGCGCGGCGGCGCGGTAGGCGGGGTCGTTCTGGTCCGGGAAGGGGCTGATCGCGGCGAAGGCGCGGCGGGTGAGGGAGTCCGGGTCCTCGTAGGCCTCGGTGACCGAGCGCTTCGGGCGCGAGCGCAGACCGCCGACGGGCTCGGGCCCCTCCACGCGCCCGACGCGGCCCACCCGGCCCGCCTCCGACCCCGGCAGGCCCAGTCACAGGTCGAGCCCCAGCGGCCCGGTGACCTCCGCCGCGAGCCACTCCCCGGCCCACCGGCCCGTGACGCGCCGTACCAGTTCGTCGAGCATCCAGCCGTACGTCAGCGCGTGATAGCCGTGATCGGTGCCCGGCTCCCACGCGGGCGCCTGCGCGGCGACCGCCTCGGGGCCGCGGTGCGGGTCCAGTGCGTCGGACGGCGTGAGCGGACGGTCGAGCACGGGCAGCCCGGCCCGGTGGCTCAGTACGTGCTGCACCAGCAGCCGCTCCTTGCCGTGCGCCTTGAACTCCGGCCAGTACTCGCCGACCGGCGCGTCCAGGTCCAGCTCCCCGCGCTGCTGCAGCAGCAGGAGTACGGCGGCGGCGACTCCCTTGGTCGCCGAGCGCACGACCTGGGCGGTGCCGTGCTCCCAGGGGTCCGTGCCGTCGACGTCCTTCGTGCCGCCCCACAGGTCGGCGACCTTGTGCCCGTCCCGATAGACGGCGACGGCCGCCCCCCGCTCCCCGAGCACCTCGAAGTTCCGTACGAACGCTTCCCTGACCGGCTCGAAGCCCTCGGCCACCGCACCGTGCACGTCCACGCCCGTGATCCTCCTGCCTGTGTGTACTCCCTGCTCACCCAAGCAGAATCGTCACGTCGATGTTCCCGCGGGTCGCGTTCGAGTACGGGCAGACCTCGTGCGCCGCGTCCACCAGCTTCGCCGCGACCTCCTGGTCGAGGACCGGCAGCGAGACGCTGAGGGCGACCGCGAGACCGTAACCGCGCTGCTTGTTGGGGCCGATGCCGACCTTCGCGGCGACCGTGGAACCGGTGAGGTCGAAGCCGGAACGGCGGCCGACCAGCACCAGCGCGTTGTGGAAGCAGGAGCTGTAGCCGGCCGCGAACAGCTGCTCCGGGTTGGTGCCGTTGCCGTCCCCGCCGAGCTCCGGCGGCATCGCGACCTTGACCTCGATCTGCCCGTCCTGGCTGGTGACATAGCCGTCCCGGCCGCCGTGCGCGGTCGCCTCGGCCACGTACATGATTTTCGTCGGTCGGGTGTCGGTGTCGGTGTCGGTGTCGGTGTCGGTGAGATCGTCACTCATGGCGCTCATGGTTGGCCCCCCAAAACGAGTGCGCGCAAGTACATCGTGCACAAGATACTGGCTGGTAGGTCAGCAGCCGGTCCCAGGGGGTGGGAACCGTGAGTAACCCGAGATCAGCGCTCTGCGGCCGCTTCGGCCCTCGCCGCCAGTCGCCGGAGTTCCTCGCGGAGGCGTGCGACCTCGGGCGCTTCGAGCCCCGTCGCCGCGAGCAGCGCGCCGGGTACGCAGGCCGCGCGCTCCCGCAGTTCCTCCCCGCGCCCCGTGCACGCGACCAGCACCGAGCGCTCGTCGTGCGCCGCGCGCTCCCGGCGCACCAGGCCCGCCGCCTCCAGCCGCTTCAGCAGCGGAGACACCGTGCCGTAGTCGAGCCGCAGCGCGGCCGCCAGTGCCTTGACCGGGATCTCGCCGCGCTCCCACAGGACGAGCAGCACGAGGTACTGCGGGTAGGTGAGGCCGAGTTCGTCGAGGAGCGGGCGGTAGGAGGACGTCACCGCGCGCTGGGCCGCGTACAGGGCAAAGCACAGCTGGTCGTCGAGGAGCAGCGAGCCCTCAGAGCCGGTCCCGGCCGCCGTGTCGTCCGCGTTCGTCACGCGCCCATTGTCACGGACCGCGGGTCGAAACCGAAGGGCAGCTCCAGGCGGTGGGCGCGCATCAGGTCCTCGTCCGAGAGCAGCTCGGCCGTCCTGCCGTCCGCCGCGATCACGCCCTCGCTGAGGATCAGCGAGCGGGGGCACAGCTCCAGGGCGTACGGCAGGTCGTGCGTGACCATGAGGACGGTGACGTCCAACGAGCGCAGGATGTCGGCCAGTTCGCGTCGGGAGGCCGGGTCGAGGTTGGAGGACGGCTCGTCCAGGACGAGGATCTCCGGTTCCATCGCGAGTACGGTCGCGACGGCCACCCGGCGCCGCTGCCCGAAGGAGAGGTGGTGCGGGGGGCGGTCCTTGAACTCCGCCATGCCGACCTGCGCGAGCGCCCGGTCGACCCGCTCCTCCAGCTCGGGCCCCTTGAGCCCGGCAGCCGCGGGACCGAACGCCACGTCCTCGCGGACCGTCGGCATGAACAGCTGGTCGTCCGGGTCCTGGAAGACGATGCCGACCCTGCGGCGGATCTCCGCCATGTGCTGCCTGCCGACGGGCAGCCCGGCGACCGTGACGGTGCCCGCGCCGCCGGTCAGGATGCCGTTGAGGTGCAGCACCAGGGTCGTCTTGCCGGCACCGTTCGGCCCGAGCAGCGCGACCCGCTCGCCGCGCCCGATGGAGAAGTCGACGCCGAACAGGGCCTGGTGGCCGTCGGGGTAGGCGAAGGCGAGGCCGCAGACGTCGAGAGAAGCAGGGGAAGCAGTACTCACAGGGTCCATCCCAGCAGGCAGACGACGAGGGCGGCGAGGGGGAGCGTGAGGGCGTACGACCACTGCGTCCGGGAGGCGGTCACCTCGTCGATCACGGGCATCGAGCCCGCGTAGCCGCGGCTGACCATGGCCAGGTGGACGCGCTCCCCGCGCTCGTAGGAGCGGATGAACAGGGCGCCGGCCGACTTCGCCAGTACGCCCCAGTGCCGCACGCCGCGCGCCTCGAAGCCCCGGGACTCGCGCGCGATCCGCATCCGCCGCATCTCGTCCGTGATGACGTCACCGTAGCGGATCATGAAGGACGCGATCTGCACGAGCAGCGGCGGGAGCTTCAACCGCTGGAGGCCGAGGAGGAGTTCACGCAGCTCCGTGGTGGAGGCCAGCAGGACGGAGGCGGCGACACCCAGGGTGCCTTTGGCGAGCACGTTCCAGGCGCCCCGCAGGCCGGTCACGCTCAGGGACAGCCCGAGGACGTCCACCCGCTCGCCCTCCGCCACGAACGGCATCAGCACCGCGAACGCGACGAACGGCACCTCGATCAGCAGCCGCTTGAGCAGGAACCCGGCGGGCACGCGCGCGTGGTGCGCGACGACTGCGAGCAGCACGGCGTACAGGCCGAAGGCCCACACCGCCTCCCGCGGGGTCGACACCACGACCACCACGAACGCGAACGCGGCGGCGAGCTTGGTGTGCGGCGGCAGGGCGTGCACGGGGGAGTGCCCGTGCCGGTAGAGCCTGTGTGCGTGCCCGGCGCCCACGTCAGACGCCCGTGCCGACGGGAGAGGCGTCGGTCGTACGGCGCCTGCGCACCGCCCAGAAGACCGTGCTGCCCGCGACGACCGTGACACCGACGCCGATCAGGCCCGCCGCGCCCTTGGAGACGCGGCCGTCGGTGATGTCCTTGACGCCGTAGCCGGCGAGCGGGGAGCTGGCGGAGGCGTGCTTCTGGGTCTTCTTGTCGATGCCCTGGTCCTGGGCGACCTTCATCAGGCCGTCGGGGTTCGCGTTGGCGTAGAAGCTGACGAAGCCCGCGAGGACGAGGGAGGTGACCAGGCCGGTGACCCACAGCGTGCGCCGGGAGGCGCGCGCCGCGACGGGTGCCGGGCGGGAGGCGGGAGCGTCCACGAGTTCGCCGTTCACCCGCAGCTTGAGCTTCTGCTCCAGGCCGCGCGCGCCGTGCACGAGATCCGGGCGTACGGCGATCACCGCGCCCACGGTCAGTCCGGTGATCGCCGCCTCGCCGATCCCGATCAGCACGTGTACGCCGATCATCGCGGTGGCGACCTTGCCGATGGAGACGTCCGTGGTGCCGCCGACGGCGTAGATCAGCGTGAAGGCGACCGCCGCCGCCGGGACCGAGAGGAGCGCGGCGACGAAGGAGGCCACGGTCACCGAGCGGCGCCTCCGCGGGAGCAGCTTCACCAGACCGCGGAAGACGGCGTACCCGACGACCGTCGTGACGATCGCCATGTCCGTGATGTTCACGCCGAGCGCGGTCAGGCCGCCGTCCGCGAAGAGGATGCCCTGCATCAGCAGGACGACGGACACGCACAGGACACCGGTGAAGGGTCCGACGAGGATCGCGGCGAGCGCACCGCCGAGCAGATGGCCGCTGGTCCCCGCCGCGACGGGGAAGTTCAGCATCTGCACCGCGAAGATGAACGCCGCGACCAGCCCGGCCAGCGGCGCCGTCCGCTCTCCCCCACTCTCGGCTTCGCTCGAGCGGGAGGTGCCCCCCTGCTCACGGCGGGCGCCGCGCAGGCTCACCGCGATGGCGCCCGCGGCGACGACTCCGGTGGCGGCGGAGACGGGGGCGTTGATGAATCCGTCAGGCACATGCACCGTTCGATGATAGTGCCTTGTTGCGAACTACTTGCAAGAGCGAGGGTCTCGTGACGGGAGTCGTCCCATGCCAAGGGGCGTGCTGGGGAAAATATGGGACATTAGGAGGGGGTGGACGCACAGCTTCCGCACAGGACACGCAGCGTGAGAGGGCCGTCACGATGTCTGTAGTCGAGCAGTACGCACGAGCCCACCTGGTCACGGATGCGGCGGTACCGGAGGACGAGACGGTGCCGGTGGTCCTGCGCTACGACCCCGAGGTCGACCCGCGTGAGGTGCGGGTCGGTCTGCCCGGGGCGGACGAGTGGAGTTTTTCGCGGTCCCTGCTGGAACAGGGGTTGCGGGCGCCTGCCGGGAACGGTGAGGTGCGGGTTTGGCCCTGCGGGCGGGTTCAGGCCGTCGTCGAGTTCCACTCGGCGGACGGTGTCTCGGTTGTGCAGTTCGAGTCGAAGACTCTGCTGCGGTTTCTGCGCCGCACCTATACGGCTGCGGCGCCTGTCTCCCGGTAAGTGATTTCTCCTGCGGGCCGGTGGGGGCGCTCAGCCGCCCATTTTGAGCAGTGCCGCCACGATGGGACCCGCCGTGTCGCCTCCGTGGCCGCCTGCCTGGACCACGCCTGAGGCTGCGAGGTCGCCGCAGTAGGCGGTGAACCAGCCGTTGGGCTTCTTCTGGCCGTCGACCTCGGCCGAGCCCGTCTTGGCGCCGCAGCCGGACATGCCCGCCATCGCCTTGGCCGCCGTGCCGTAGGAGGCCGTGTAGGACATGACCTCCTTCAGTTCGGCCTGTGTCTTCGCGGACATCGTGCGGGAGGCCTTCGCCAGAGTGCGGTGGTCCACCGACGGGGCGACCAGGTACGGCTGGTGGAAGGTGCCGTCCGCCACCGTCGACGACACCGACGCCATGTTCAGCGGGTTCATCCGCACGCCGCCCTGCCCGATCAGCGAGGCGCCCATCTGTGCGCCGCTCATCACGGGGATCGAGCCGTCGAAGGTCGGGACGCCGATCGACCAGTTGTTGAGGCCGAGGCCGTAGACCTGCTGGGCCTCCTGCGTCAGGTCGCTGTTGGACAGCTTCGGCGCGAAGTTGATGAAGGCGTTGTTGCAGGAGGCCCCGAAGGCCAGCTTGAACGTGCCCTTCTTGATCTCGGAGTCGCCGTCGTTGTGGAAGGTCCAGCCCGCGAGCTTGTACGTCTTGGGGCACGGGTGCGAATCGTCGGGGTGGACGAGGTCCTTCTCGAACAGCATCGTCGACGTCACGATCTTCATCGTGGAGCCGGGCGCCAGGGAGCCCTGGAACGCCACGTTGAAGCTGGGGCTGTGGTTGGCGACGGCGAGGATCTCGCCGGTCGACGGACGCATGACGACGACCGAGGAGTTGTCCTTCGCGGCGACCTGCTTCTCGGCCGCGGCCTGGAAGGTCGGGCTCAGCGTCGTGTTGACCCTGCCCGGTGTGCCCTTGGTCAGCGTGAGCAGCGTCTTGTCGGACAGCTTGGCCTTCTGTGACGCCTTGCCGCGCACCACGTCCAGCTCGATGCCCGCCTTGCCGCCGGCGGTCTTGCCGTACTTCTCCCGCAGACCGTCGAGCACCGGGCCGAGCGAGGGGTACTTGGCGGTCGTCAGCTCGCCGCCGTGGCGGTCGTAGGCCTTGACCGGCGGCGTCCCGGCCTCGCCGGTGACCAGGGTGTCGCCGTCCCTGAGGTCGGGGTGGACGACGGAGGAGTGCCAGTCGACGTACGGCTTGCCGTCCTCCTTCTTGCGTACGACCGTCAGCGCACTCTGGTACGAGAGCGGCAGCTTGGTGCCCTTGTAGGAGACCGTGCCCTTGACGGAGAAGGGGACCTTGTCGCCGGTGCGGGTGCCCTCGGTGACGGTGGCGCCCGAGATGTGGGCGTCCTTGGTGAAGCCGGTCAGCAGGGCGGTGGCCGCCGTCGGGTCGTTCGTGGCGGCGGCGGCCTGTGCCACCTTGCCCTGCTGCCAGCCGGTGAGGAACCGCTCGGCCGTCGTCTGGACCTCGGTCGCGGACAGCGGACCGGTCTTGACGGCCTTGTGGTCGGAGGACGCGGACGTCGAGGCCGACCGGTCGTCGGCCGACGCCCCGCCGCCGTACAGCGCGTAGGCGCCGAAGCCGGCGCCGCCGATCACCACGGCGATCATCCCGCCGACCACGGCGGGTTTGGTCTTCGGTCGCTCGGCGACGCGCCTTCTGTTGCCCACTGTTCCCGTTCCTCCGAGAGATCCCCAGGGTCCCCGTTGCCACATCCATTCCAACCAACGACGGCAACAGCCTAGAGTCCCTTCCTCAACGGGTGACTTCAGGAGCCCGTCCGTAGCACAGCTGCGACAATCGGCCCGGCCGCCGTGCCGCCGTGGCCGCCCTCCTCGGTCATGGCCGCCGCCGCGAGGTCACCACGGAAGCCCGTGAACCAGCTGTTGGACACGGCCTGTCCGTCGACCTCCGCGGAACCGGTCTTCGCGCCGAAGTCCCCGCTCAGCCCGGCCATCGCCTGCGCCGCGGTGCCCTGGGTCGCGGTGAGCCGCATCATCTGCTTCAGCTGCGCGGCGGTGCTCGCGGGCAGACCCTTCGCGGTGGCCAGTTGACGGTCGTCGAGCCCCGGCGAGACCAGATACGGCTGCCGGAACGTGCCGGTGATGGCGGTCGCCGTGACCGAGGCCATGTTCAGCGGGCTCATCTGGACCTGGCCCTGGCCGATGGCGTTCGCCGCCCGGTCCGGGCCGCTGACCGCGGGGACCTTGCCGTCGAAGGAGACGATGCCGGTCTTCCAGTCGTCCCGGCCGAGCCCGAACCGGTCCTGGGCCTCCGACGTCAGCGAGGAGTCCGAAAGCGGCTTCTCGTCGATGAGCTTGATGAAGGCCGTGTTGCAGGAGCGCAGGAAGCTGTTCGCGAGCGTGGCCTTCGGATTGGGCTGCATGCCCTTGAGGTTCTTGAAGGTCTGGCCCTGCCACACGGCGTCCGGAGGGCAGGGTGCCGGGCCGTTCATCGAGGTCACGCCGTTGTCGATGAGCATCGCGGCGGTGATGATCTTCATGGTGGAGCCGGGTGCCACCTCGCCCTGGAAGGCCGCGTTGAACTGGTCCTTGCGGTTGTTGGCGACCGCGAGGACCTCACCGGTGCTGGGCTTGACGGCCACCACCGACGACTGCGCGAACTTCTTCACGGCCGTCTCGGCCGCCGCCTGCGCGCTCGCGCTGATCGTGGTCTGCAGCCTGCCCGCCCTGCCCTTGGCGAGGGTGAGCAGCGAGGTGTCGCCCGCGTCCGGGGACCGGTGCTTGATCGCCAGCTCGATGCCGGGGGTGCCGCCCGCCTTGTCGCCGTACCGCTCGCGCAGGGTGTCCAGGACGGGGCCGAGCGAGGGGTACTTCTCCTTCGTCAGCACGGCCCCGTTCCGGTCCACGGCCTCGATCGGCGGGTTCGCCGCCTCGCCGGTGAACAGGGTGTCGCCCTTCTGCAGCTGCGGATGGACCACGGACGGCCGCCAGTCGACCAGCGCCCGCCCGGTGGTCTTCCCGCGCACGACGGTCAGCTCGCTCCGATAGGTCAGGGGCTTGGACCTGCCGCCGTAGGACACCGTCGCCCTGACCGTGTAGGGGACCGTCGCGCCGTTCGCCGTACCCGGGGTGATCTTCACGCCGGTGATGTGCGCGGCGTTGCCGTAGGAGGTCAGCAGCGGTTCGGCCGCGGCGCCGTCGTTCGTGTACGTGGCCGCCTGGGCCGCCTGGCCCTTCTCCCAGGCCGCGAAGAACTCCGCCGCGGTCTCCTTGATCTCGTCGCCGCTCGGCGGACCGGTCTTCACGGACGCCGATCCGCCCGAGCCGCCGCTGTTCAGCGCGGACACGATGTTGTACGCGCCGTATCCGGCGCCGCCCACCATCACAGCGAAGACGCTGCTGATGACGGTGATCTTGACCCCCTTGCCCATGAAGGGCTCCCCTCCCCGTTCCCCGTTGGTGCTCGCACTGTATGTGGCGTGAGGGGGAGCTGTGAGGGGTGTTTACGTATGTTGTCCGATTGGAGACCCGGAGGGTCCGCTATACCCAGGTATCGAGCCACATACGTGAACGCCAGTCGTTGATCGGGATGGCGGTTCCGGTGTACAGCGGCCAGAAGTAGATGAAGTTCCAGGCGATCAGCAGGACCAGCACGCCCGCCCCCGTCGCGCCCGCCACCCGTCGGGTGTCGCTCGACCCCGGTGGCCCGACGATCGCGCCCAGCAGCATCGCGACGGCAAGGCACAGGAACGGCACGAAGACGACGGCGTAGAAGAAGAAGATCGTCCGCTCCTGGTACAGGAACCAGGGCAGATAACCGGCCGCGATGCCGCAGGCGATGGCGCCCGCCCGCCAGTCGCGGCGCAGCAGCCAGCGCCACAGGATGTACAGGACCGCGAAGCAGGCCACCCACCACAGCAGCGGGGTGCCGATCGCGAGGACCTCGCGGGCGCACTTCTGGCCCGCGCCCACGGGGCAGCCGTCCTTGCCGGGCGAGGGGGACTCGTAGAAGTAGGAGACCGGGCGGCCGTCGACGATCCAGCTCCAGGGGTTGGACATGTAGGTGTGCGGCGAGTGCAGGTTGCGGTGGAACTCGTAGACCTCGTGCTCGTAGTGCCACAGGCTGCGCCACCAGTCGGGGAACAGCCAGGTCCAGTTGCCGCCCCTGCCGTCGGTGGCGGCCCAGTTGCGGAAGTAGCCGCCCTTGCCGTTGGTGGGCGAGAGGATCCAGCCGGTCCAGGAGACCAGGTAGGTGACGAGCGCGACCGGGACCGTGGCCAC
The DNA here is from genome assembly GCF_040682555.1 of Streptomyces sp. NPDC051172. Lineage (NCBI taxonomy): Bacteria > Bacillati > Actinomycetota > Actinomycetes > Kitasatosporales > Streptomycetaceae > Streptomyces > Streptomyces sp. NPDC051172. Next base: position 3,946 of record NZ_JBFBBE010000047.1, on the reverse strand, counting down.
GAACGTGACGGCCGCGTCCGGCAGCACCGCCTTGTACGGGTTCCCGGCGCCGGCCACCTTGCGGGCGCCGATGTCCCACAGGACCGCCATCAGGAAGAACGCGACCATGATGTACAGGCCGTTCCACTTGGTGCCGATGGCCAGGCCCAGCATCAGGCCCGCCAGCCAGCGCCACGGGCGCCAGCCGAGACGGGTGGTCTCGGCGATGTGTGCGTCCGGGCGTCCGCCGGGGCTGAGGCGGCCGTCGGCATCCGGCTGGAGCGCGGCCGCGAGTTTCTCGCGCGCCTTGTCACGGTCGATGACCAGGCAGCCGAACGCGGCCAGCACGAAGAACATCAGCACGCCGTCCAGCAGCGAGGTGCGGGCCATCACGAAGGCCAGCCCGTCGACCGCCATCAGCGCGCCCGCGAGGCAGCCGAGGAAGGTCGAGCGGAAGATGCGGCGGCCGATGCGGCACAGCATCAGGACCGACAGCGTGCCCAGCAGCGCGGTCATGAACCGCCAGCCGAACGGGTTGAACCCGAAGACCAGCTCCCCGAGCCCGATGACGTACTTGCCGACCGGCGGATGCACCACGTATGCCGCGTCCGTCGGGATCGTGACGTGCCCGTTCAGCGCCAGGATCTGGTCGTTGGCGTTCTTGTCCCAGTTGACCTCGAAGCCGCGGTGGACGAGCGCCCAGGCGTCCTTGGCGTAGTACGTCTCGTCGAATATCACCGCCTTCGGGCTGCCCAGGTGCCAGAACCGCATCACGCCCGCCATCAGCGTGACCAGCAGCGGGCCGCCCCAGGCCGACCAGCGCGTGATCCGCTCGACGAGCGCCGGCGGCACCCCGAGGACCTGCCACAACCGGGGGCTGGGCTGCACGTACGGCGGCACCAGACGCTCGCGGACGTCGCTTCTCGGCCCGGCCGTGTAGCCGAAACGGCGCAGCCGCTGCTGCCACGACGGCCGCTGGTCCTGCGGGCTCTGGCCTTGCCGGGTGTCCGGGGAGGACGCGGTACTGGTCACCGCGCCATCGTAGGGAACCGTTCTGTGTGAGTCCCGTGCATGGGTGGTAAGGGCTCGGATGCGTCCTCATCGGTGTGCCACTGGGAGGATGGGGGCGTGACCGGAATCCTCGTACTTGCAGGCACCCCCATCGGCGACATCGCGGACGCGCCGCCCCGGCTGGCCGAGGAGCTGGCGGGGGCCGATGTCGTCGCCGCCGAGGACACCCGGCGGCTCAGGCGGCTGACGCAGGCCCTGGGCGTCACGCCCAAGGGGCGGATCGTGTCGTACTTCGAGGGCAACGAGACCGCCCGTACGCCCGAACTCGTCGAGGAACTCGTCGGCGGTGCGCGTGTGCTGCTCGTCACGGACGCCGGGATGCCGTCGGTGTCCGACCCCGGGTACCGGCTGGTCGCCGCTGCCGTGGAGAAGGACATCCGGGTCACCGCCGTGCCCGGCCCCTCCGCGGTGCTCACCGCGCTCGCGCTGTCCGGGCTGCCCGTCGACCGGTTCTGCTTCGAGGGGTTCCTGCCGCGCAAGGCGGGCGAGCGGCTGACCCGCCTGAAGGAGGTCGCCGAGGAGCGCCGGACCCTCGTCTACTTCGAGGCCCCGCACCGCCTCGACGACACCCTCGCCGCGATGGCCGAGGTCTTCGGCACCGAGCGGCGGGCCGCCGTGTGCCGGGAGCTGACCAAGACGTACGAGGAGGTCAGGCGGGGCGGGCTCGGCGAGCTGGCCGCCTGGGCCGCCGAAGGTGTGCGCGGTGAGATCACCGTGGTCGTCGAGGGTGCCCCGGAGAAGGGACCCGGGGAACTCGACGCGGCCGAACTGGTGCGCAGGGTGTGGGTGCGGGAGGAGGCGGGGGAGCGGCGAAAAGAAGCCATTGCGGCCGTTGCGGCAGAGGCCGGGCTTCCCAAAAGGGAAGTGTTCGACGCCGTTGTGGCCGCGAAGAATGCCCATTCGGCCAGTGGTTCGTGAGGCTTTCGTGAAGTGGGCCACACCCCCTCTGAGCAGGGCGCATCTCGCCTGAGCAAGCGCCCCACAAAAGGGCAAAGCAAGGTCGTGAAAAGCAAAGCCCAGACCCCCTGTGCAGGGTCGCTGAGGCAAGGAAAATCCAAATCGGCTCCAACAGTCGACAGGGCTGATGCATTCGCTCCGCCGGAAGCGTCCACTGGTTGAAGGGACGCACCCGTCCCTTGGTCCAGCAGATCAAGAGGAGCTGGCATGAGCGAGATCGCAGGGCAGTCCGGCCTCCGCGGCGCGGCCACCGCAGTCGTCCACGAGTCGTACTCCTTCGCCTGCATGCGCTGCGGGCACGGCTGGGAGCAGTCGTACGAGATAGAGCACCACAACGACGCCGAGGGCCACGAGTTCGTGATGTACGTGGCCGAGGGGCAGGTCGTGCCGTCTCCGCTGTCCAAGCCCACCTGCCAGAACTGCGACAGTCACGTCGTACGGATCATGCGACCCGGGCAGGTCTCGTCGGTGCGTGACGCGGTGCACAAGCAGCAGCGCCGGACACCGCAGACCGAGGCCCAGGAGCCCGCAGCCGACGGTGCCGAGGCCGGCGAGCGGGACCACCACTGGCATCTCTCCGATCTCCTGCACCCCTTCCACCGCAAGGCGGGCTGACAGCTCCGGCGGCCGGGCGGGCATGCCCCTTTCGTAGGATCGGAGCATGCCCTCCTCGAGCTCACGCGAGAAGACCGTCGACAAGAGCGCGCCGCCGCTCCCGGAACCCCTCCGGGTGGCCGTCGCCGACTCCCACACCCACCTCGACATGCAGAACGGCACGGTCGAGGAGGGCCTCGCGAAGGCCGCTTCGGTGGGCGTGACGACGGTCGTACAGGTCGGCTGCGACGTGGCCGGCTCGCAGTGCGCCGCGAAGACGGCGGGACTGTACGAGGCCGTCCACGCGACGGTGGCCCTGCACCCCAACGAGGCGCCGCGCATCGTCCACGGAGACCCTGATGGCTGGTCGAGGCAGGGGGCGCGCGAGCCCGGGGGCACGGCGGCGCTCGACGAGGCGCTCGGGCAGATCGACGCGCTGGCCGGACTCACTCAGGTCAAGGGCGTCGGCGAGACGGGTCTCGACCAGTTCCGCACCGGCCCCGAGGGCATGGAGGCGCAGGAGGCCTCCTTCCGCGCCCACATCGAGATCGCCAAGCGGCACGGCAAGGCCCTCGTCATCCACGACCGCGACGCCCATGCCGATGTGCTGCGCATCCTCAAGGAGGAGGGCGCCCCCGAGCGCACGGTGTTCCACTGCTACTCCGGGGACGCGGAGATGGCTCAGGTGTGCGCCCGCGCCGGGTACTTCATGTCCTTCGCCGGCAACGTCACCTTCAAGAACGCCCAGCATTTGCGGGACGCGCTCGCTGTGGCACCCCTGGAACTGGTCCTGGTGGAGACCGACGCGCCCTTCCTCACACCGGCGCCGTACCGCGGACGGCCCAATGCGCCGTATCTCATTCCGGTCACGGTGCGCGCCATGGCCGCCGTGCGCGGCATCGACGAGGACGCGCTGGCGACGGCCCTGGCGGCGAACACGGCCCGCGCATTCGACTACTGAGCGTAGCCGTCCATAACCCTACGATAAGGCTCCGGCGGACTCGCGTTCGCCGCGACCGTAACTCTTCGTGATCACGCCGCTTTGGAGAGTGATACGGGCTCCGCTAGGTTCTGGTGCCCGATCCGGACCCCTCTGGACCCCTACGGCCCCTGGAGCGTGTCGGCGTGAGCAACTCGCAGTACTCGCAGTACGGGACATATGAGGCGTACGACCCGGCGTATCCGCCGGCGTACGCCTACGACGTCCACAGCGCGCAGACCCTGGCCTCCGGGGTGCCCGGGGCGTACGAGGACACGTACCGGCCCGCCTACGAGGCGGCCCAGGTACCCGAGCCGCCGCTTCCGCGGCAGGTGGGGAGCGCGGCGGGCGAGGAAGTGCCCGCGC
>NZ_JBFBBE010000046.1:0-76726 GCF_040682555.1 Streptomyces sp. NPDC051172 | reverse complement strand
GGCGTATCGAGGAATTCCGTCCAGCGGTGACGACCGCACGAGGATTCGCAAGAATGAGCCGAAGAAAAAAGAGCCGGGCCTCGTTGGCGCTGGAGGTCAGATGTGCCGTCAGCCTGCGGCGCGCGCCGCCATGCGTGCCTTGCGTGCCGCCAGCTTCTCGTCGAACTTCAGGGCCTCCGCGTCCAGTCCGCCCAGGAACAGCCCGAGTTCGTCCTGGGCCTGCTGCCCCTCGGGGCCGAGGCCGTCGATCTCCATGATCTTCAGGAAGCGCAGAACCGGCTGGAGCACGTCGTCGTGGTGGATGCGCAGGTTGTAGACCTCGCCGATCGCCATCTGCGCGGCGAACCGCTCGAAACCGGGCATGCCGTGGCCGGGCATCCGGAAGTTCACCACGACGTCCCGGACCGCCTGCATGGTCAGGTCGGGAGCCAGTTCGAAGGCGGCCTTCAGGAGGTTGCGGTAGAAGACCATGTGGAGGTTCTCGTCGGTCGCGATCCGCGCCAGCATGCGGTCGCAGGCCGGGTCGCCGGACTGGTGGCCGGTGTTGCGGTGCGAGATACGGGTCGCGAGCTCCTGGAAGGCCACGTAGGCGACCGAGTGCAGCATCGAGTGCCGGTTGTCCGACTCGAAGCCCTCGCTCATGTGGGCCATGCGGAACGCTTCCAGCTTGTCCGGGTCCACCGCGCGCGAGGCGAGCAGATAGTCGCGCATCACGATGCCGTGCCGGCCCTCCTCGGCGGTCCAGCGGTGCACCCAGGTGCCCCAGGCGCCGTCACGGCCGAACAGCGAGGCGATCTCGTGGTGGTAGCTGGGCAGGTTGTCCTCGGTGAGCAGGTTCACGACCAGTGCGATCCGGCCGATCTCGGTGACCTTGGACTGCTCCTTGTCCCAGGCCTCGCCGTCCTCGAAGAGACCGGGGAAGTTACGGGCGTCCGACCAGGGAACGTACTCGTGCGGCATCCAGTCCTTGGCGACCTTCAGATGCCGGTCGAGTTCCGTCTCGACCACTTCCTCCAGTGCGTACAGCAGCTTGGCGTCGGTCCAGACGGCGGGGCTGCCGAGGTGTGGGGAAGTGATCGTCACGGGAACTCCAGGGGGACGCGTAACAAAGGGGACGGACCGGCGAGCGGTGCCGGAACCTACGGGATCGTAGGCTACGAAACCGTAGGTTACGAAGCCGTAGGTTAAGCCCAGTGTAAAGATCCCTGATCAGGCCATGTTTCCCAGGACTTCCAAGGAACGCCCAAAAGCCCCAGGACTCGCAGGTCCCGGGGCTGGAAGCCTGACCGGCCGGCCCGTCAGGCGTACAACTCCCGCAGCCGCACCGAGAGACATGTCACACAGCCCTCGAGCTTCTCGAACTCGCTGATGTCCACCACGACCGGATCGTGACCGAGGTCGGCGAGCAGCTCCGCCGACTTCGGTGCGCTCGCCGCCATCAGCAGCTTGCTGCCGCCGAGCAGCACCACGTGCGAGCCCGACTCCTCGGGCACCGACAGGAAGCGCGGGAAGAGCGAGGGCCGGTCCACCCTGGGGATGCTCCCGATGACCGTCCCGTCGGGCAGCGCCGTGACCGCCGACTTCAGATGCAGCACCTTGCTCACGGGTACGGCGACGACCCGCGCCCCCAGCGGCTCGAAGGCGGCCCGCAGCTGCTGGACGCCGGGCGCGTTGGTGCGGCCGCCCCGCCCGACGTAGATCGTGTCGCCGATCTTCAGCACATCGCCGCCGTCCAGGGTGCCCGGCTCCCAGATCCAGTTCACCGAGCAGCCGAGGCGGGCGACGGCCTCCTCGACGCCGGCCGTCTCCTCCCGCCGGGAGTCGGCGCCGGGACGGGTGATCAGCGCGACGTTCTTGTACATGACGACGGTGTCCTCGACGAACACCGAGTCCGGGCAGTCGTCCTCGGGCTCCACCTCGACCGTCTCCCAGCCGTGCTCGCGCAGGGCCTCGACATACGCCTCCCACTGCTCGACCGCGAGATCGAAGTCGACCTTCTCCCGCTCGATGTGCGTCACCAGCCCTTCGGCGAGGCGGGGGCTCGGGCGGCGGACGAGGGCCTTCTTGCTGGGCACGACGGAACTCCGAATCGGCGGGACGGCAGACCGGGCGCCCATGACGCGACACCCGGTCCGCCATCATGCAGCGCCGATCCACTACGGCAAAACCCTCGTTGCCAGGCTGTGCCCCTCCTGAGACGCGCGATCGGGAGCTATCCGATCGCCTCGGGCGTCGTCTCCTGCAGTTCGCCGTCCAGCAGCAGCCACCGGGTGATCCCGATCGACTCCAGGAACGGCAGGTCGTGGCTGGCCACGATCAGCGCCCCTTCGTACGACTCCAGGGCCGAGGTCAGCTGCCGCACGCTCGCCATGTCGAGGTTGTTCGTCGGCTCGTCGAGCATCAGCAGCTGCGGTGCGGGTTCGGCCAGCATCAAAGCGGCCAGGGCCGCCCGGAAGCGTTCGCCGCCGGACAGGGTGGCCGCCTTCTGGTCGGCGCGGGCGCCTCGGAACAGGAAGCGGGCGAGGCGCGCCCTGATCCGGTTGTTGGTGGCGGCCGGCGCGAACCGGGCTACGTTCTCGGCGACCGACAGCTCGTCGTCGAGCACGTCGAGGCGCTGCGGCAGGAAACGCAGCGGCACGTGCGCGTGCGCCTCGCCCGCCACCGGCGCCAGCTCACCGGCGATGGTGCGCAGCAGCGTCGTCTTGCCGGCGCCGTTGCGCCCGATCAGCGCCACCCGCTCCGGGCCGCGCAGATCAAGCCCGCCGGCCACGCGCGCGCCGTACGCGAGCTGCAGGTCCATGAGGGTCAGGACGGTGCGGCCCGGCGGTACGGCCGTGTACGGCAGGTCGACGCGGATCTCGTCGTCGTCCCGTACGGCGTCCGCCGCCTCGTCGAGCCGTTCCCTCGCCTCACTGAGCCGCTCCTCGTGCATGATGCGGTGCTTGCCCGCGGACTCCTGCGCCGCGCGCTTGCGCGCCCCCATGACGATCTTCGGCTCGCGCTTCTGGTCCCACATCTTCTGCCCGTACCGTTTGCGGCGGGCCAACTTGACCTGGGCGTCGACCAGTTCGCGCTTCTGCTTCCTGAAGTCGGCCTCCGCGACGCGCACCATCCGCTCGGCCGCCTCCTGCTCGATGGCGAGCACCTCCTCGTACGCGGAGTAGTTGCCGCCGAACCAGGTGACCTCCCCGGAGCGCAGATCGGCGATCTGGTCGACCAGTTCCAGGAGCTCGCGGTCGTGGCTGACCACGATCATCACTCCCGGCCGGGACGCGACGGCCGCGTACAGCCGCCTGCGCGCGTACAGGTCGAGGTTGTTGGTCGGCTCGTCCAGGAGCAGGACGTCCGGGCGGCGCAGCAGCAGTGCGGCCAGCCGCAGCAGCACCGACTCGCCGCCCGAGACCTCCCCGATGGTGCGGTCCAACCCGATGTGCCCGAGGCCGAGTTCGCCGAGCGTGGCGAGCGCGCGCTCCTCCACGTCCCAGTCGTCGCCGACCGTCTCGAAGTGCGCCTCGGCCACGTCGCCCGCCTCGATGGCGTGCAGCGCGGCCCGCTGTGCGGCGATGCCGAGCGCGCCGTCGACGCGCAGCCGGGTGTCGAGCGTGACGTTCTGCGGGAGGTAGCCGACCTCGCCCGCGACGCGTACGGCGCCGTCGGCCGGGGCCAGCTCACCGGCGATCAGCTTCAGCAGGGTCGATTTCCCGGACCCGTTGACACCGACGAGCCCCGTCCTGCCGGGGCCGAAGGCGACATCGAGGCCCTCGAAGACGGGGGTGCCGTCGGGCCAGGTGAAGGACAGGGACGTACAAGTGAGGGAAGTAGACATACGGGCCTCGCGGTTGCTTGGTGCGGTCAGGGGCAAACGCGTATCGAGACACCGGAGACCTACGGCGGGAGAGGAGAGCCCTGGGGCACGAAAAAGCCCTGCTCCGTCAGGACGGCTCGAATGCCGAGGTCGCACGCAGCGCACACACCTCACGTGTGTGACACGGTGTCTCAGGACCTCAGACGAGCAACGTCCTTCTCCAATCGACGGCAACAGAACCGCTGTACACCGTAGGAGGCGGTCGGCGGACTGTCAACGGATTAACGTGCTCTGCGCCCTCACCGCACGAAGGAGTCCCCGTGCCCATCGGCCCGCTCTCACTGCCTGCCCGGCTCTATCTGCTGGCCTGGGACCCCCACACCGCCGAGGTCACCGCCGCCGCCCGCCTGCACCACCTGGTGCGGGCCGGCGCCCTCACCGAACTGGCCCAGCGCGGTCTGCTCGTCGACGAGGAAGGCATCGCCACGCCCGCCGACATGGACTCCCTCACCGGGGACGCCGTCCTCGACGGGCTCCTGGAACTGGTCCGCGAATCCCGGCCGCACCGATGGCAGACCTGGGTGACGCTGCACGCGCGCGTGACCCTCGACGCCGTACGGGAGCAGCTTACGGCGGAGGGCTGTCTGCGGGCGGAGAAGAAGCGGGTCCTCGGGGTCTTCCCGAGCGTGGAGTACGTGCTCGCGCGGGCGGACGTCGTGGACGTGCTGCGTGCCCGGGCGCGGCAGGTTCTGGAGGGCCCGGTGCCGGTTGCGGAGGTCTCCGACCGGGAAGCGGCCGTCGTCGCCCTCGCCGCCGCCGCGGAGCTGCCCACGCTGATGCCGGGCAAGGACCGCAAACGCCTCCACGCGCGCGTGGCGGAGCTGACCGAGCGCAGCGGGGCGGCGACGCCCGCACTGCGGAAGGTCGTCACCGAGGTGCACACGGCGGTGACCGCGTCACTGACGGCGGTCGCGGCGGCGACGGGCGACTGAGCCGCAGCCGGTCCCGGCCGCCTCACCCAGATGTCGGATTCCTGCCAGCCGCCCGGGAGCGGCTGGTCGAGTGAGCCGCACGACGACCGAGAACCCTCTCCGTGCCCGTGCTCTCGCCTTCCGTTCGCTGCACGTGCAGGGCAGCCCGCTCGGCGGACGGCGACCGGCTGGACCGCGACCGGGCCCTCGCCGCCGTCGCGGACATCGCGGCCGCGGTCGACGTGCCGGTCGGTGCGGACGTCGAGAGCGGCTACGCACAGGACGCGGCAGGCGTCGCCGACACGATCCGTGCGGTGCTCGCCGCGGGCGCGGTCGGCGTGAAATCGAGGACGCGCTGTACGAGGCCGGCACGGGGCCACTGCGTCCCATCGGCGAACAGACGAGCGAAGCGAAATGGGGGTCCCCCCGGACGAAGTCTGGGGGAGGATCGCGGCCGCCCGCGAGGCCGCCGACGCGGAAGGGGTGCCGCTGTTCGTCAACGCCCGGATCGACACCTTCCTCAGGGGTGCGGGCGGAGTGGACGTCACCCTGAAGCGGGCCGCGGCCTTCCTCGCCGCGGGTGCCGACGGCGTCTTCGTCCCGGGGCCGACCGACCCGGAGACGGTCGAACTCCTCGTCGACGGAATCGACGCTCCGCTGAACGTCATGGCGGGCCCCGGAGCCCGTGCACCGCGCCACGCGGGAGCTGCTGGGCGCGGGGACTTACATGGGGCTGGACCCCCAAGGGGCGCGAGGCCGTACCCATGGGCGGCTCCGCCGCGTGGGCGCGACCAGCCGCGACGCACCCGCACACGACCACCGACCCGGCGGGGCCCCTGTCGGCGCAGCGCTCAGCAGGCGTCCCGAATCAGTTCCGCCAGGTCGTGATCCAGATCCAGCTGGAGATGCTCCAGCCCCACGGGCACCAACGCACTCGTGGCGTCGAGGAACCGGCGTATCTCGTGCGACCTGACGTGCACGACGGCGGTGCCCTCGGGGGCGTGGAACTCCAGGACGGTGCGCTCGTAGCCGTACGGCCGCACGCGCACGTCGCCGTGGCCCTCCGGCTCGTGCAGACCGGCCGCGAGGAGATCGCGGGCGAACGTCCAGCAGACCTCCACGCCCTCCAGGGTGGCCGGCGCCGGGAAGGTCATTCGGACCGCGAACGGGTCGCTGCGGTCGTAGTGCAGCTTGGCCGGGATGCTCGGCATGCGCGGCGCGGCGGCGACGAGGCGGGCCTCCACGGGTTGTTCGATGACGGTGGACAACGCCTTGCTCCCTTGTGACGTCTGGGCGGACTTCCGAGTGGATTGGGCCGGGCACTGCTAGAGACGCTGGAATCAGCCAATCCGTGCACACCTTTTCCGAGTGACCTGCGTCACCGCATTCATGCACAGGAGTGACGCAGTCCATTTCCCGTGCACCGATGGGCAGTTGTGAAAAAGGCCGCCATCTGGACGAGGTCCGGGGCGTCGGATAGCTTCGCCCGCCATGAGGCGTATGGGGAACACGCGACGAACGAGACGTGCGTTTCGGACAGTGGCCACAGGGGCGGTGTGCTCGGCGGCGCTGGCCGCCCTGAGCGCCGTACCCGCACAGGCACAGCAGCCCGGGCACCGGGCGCCGCACTGGGAACTCAAGGACACCGGCACGACCGGTGTGCGCTTCCGGGGGCTGTCGGCCGTCAGCCGGGACATCGCCTGGGTGGCCGGGACCGGCGGCACCGTGCTGCGCACCACCGACGGCGGGGCGAGCTGGCGGAACGTCTCGCCGCCGGGCGCCGGTGAGCTGCAGTTCCGGGACATCGAGGCGTTCGACGCGCGGCGCGCCGTGGGGCTGGCCATCGGTGAGGGCGAGGCCTCCCGCGTGTACCGCACCGACGACGGCGGCACGACCTGGACCGAGTCCTTCCGCAACACCGACACCAAGGCCTTCTACGACTGCCTCACCTTCTTCGACCGTCGCCACGGCCTCGCCCTGAGCGACCCGGTGGACGGCAGGTTCCGGATCCTGTCGACCGGCGACGGGGGCCGCTCCTGGAAGGTGCTCCCCAGTGACGGCATGCCGGCCGCCCTGGACGGGGAGGCCGGCTTCGCGGCGAGCGGGCAGTGCCTGGTCGCCTCCGGCCCCTCGGACGTCTGGCTGGCCACCGGCGGCGGTGCACGCGCGCGCGTGCTGCACTCCGCCGACCGCGGGCTCACCTGGACGGCCACCGACACACCCGTCCCCGCGGGCGACCCGGCGAAGGGCGTCTTCGCGCTCGCCTTCCGCGACCGCACCCATGGGCTGGCGGTCGGCGGCGACTACCGCCCCGACCAGGCCTCCCCGCAGGCCGCGGCCCGCACCGTCGACGGCGGCCGCACCTGGCAGCCCGCGGCCACCCCGCCGCCCGCCTACCGCTCCGGCGTCGCGTGGCTCCCGCACAGCCGCACCGACGCCCTCGCGGTCGGCCCCACCGGCACCGACCTCACCACCGACGGCGGCCGCACCTGGGGGACCGTCGACACGGGCTCGTACGACACGGTGGACTGCACGGCGGACCTGGGCTGCTGGGCGGCGGGGGAGCAAGGGAGGGTGGCTCGTCTGGAGTGGTGACGCATGGGGTGAATGCGGGTACCCGGTCGCCGACTGCGAAAGGAGTGAGCGAGCATGCCCGCAGGTTCCAGCTCCAAGCGTGAGCGCCAGTACGAGCACATCAAGCAGAGCGCGCAGGACCGGGGTGAGAGCACCGGACGGGCCAAGGAGATCGCGGCGCGGACCGTCAACAAGGAGCGCGCCCGGTCCGGCGAGTCCAAGTCCGCCAGCCGCAGCTCCACGAAGGACATGTCATCCGGCAAGCGCGGTGGCCAGCGGTCCGGCCAGGGCTCCCAGGGCCCCACCCGCGACCAGCTGTACAACGAGGCCAAGCAGCGCGGTATCGAGGGCCGTTCGAACATGAACAAGGACCAGCTGCAGCGCGCGCTGAACGCGAAGAAGGGCTGAGCTCCCCGTCCCCCGCGACAGCGGGGATCATCCCGCTGCCGCGGGGGTTCTCGCGCCCGGCGGCACATGTCCGACGCCCGCTCAGGGGCCGTAGGCTCGTCCCATCATGACGACCGTACGCATCCCCGCGGGCTGGCCCGCCACCGAGGAACAGGCCCGCGCCGTGCAGGACCAACTGCGGGCACAGGTGGTGCTCGACGAACCGGGACCGCCGCCGGGTACCGGCCATGTCACCGGCGTGGACGTGGCGTACGACGACGAGCGGGACGTCGTCGCGGCCGCGGCGGTCGTCCTGGACGCGGCGACCCTGGAGGTCGTCGCGGAGGCCACGGCGGTCGGCCGTATCTCCTTCCCGTACGTCCCCGGTCTGCTCGCCTTCCGCGAGATCCCCACGGTCCTCGCCGCCCTCGACGCCCTGTCGTGCCCGCCCGGCCTGGTCGTCTGCGACGGCTACGGCCTGGCCCACCCGCGCCGCTTCGGTCTCGCCAGCCACCTCGGTGTCCTGACGGGCCTGCCCACGATCGGCGTCGCGAAGAACCCCTTCACCTTCGCCCACGCCGACCCGGACGCCCCGCGCGGCAGCACCTCACCCCTCCTCGCGGACACCGAGGAGGTCGGCCGCGCCCTGCGCACCCGCGACGCCGTCAAGCCGGTCTTCGTGTCGGTGGGCCACCGAGTGACCCTCGACAACGCCTGCGCCCACACCCTGGCACTGACCCCGAAGTACCGCCTGCCGGAGACGACCCGCAGGGCGGACGCGTTGTGCAGAAGGGCGTTGCGGGACGCCAGTGCTTCCCCGAAGCCACTTGCCGACCGTGCGGCGGCGGATCCCGCCCGGTCGTAGAAACGCGTCCTGTTCGAGCGTCAGTCCGACCTGGCCGGCTCTCGAGCTCGCGGCGGACCCAGGCCGGTGGAGCCGTGGACGCGAGGTGTTCGAGCTGGTCCGCCGTGCTTCGGCGGCCCAGGAGCAGTTCGCGCAGGAGCAGCGGATCCTGTTCCGCATCGCGGAGCTGGTCGGCAAGGTCGCCCACAACGAGGCCGGGCCTCCGCCGTTCTTCGACCATCACGCGGGGTGGCAGATCGGCCCGCTCGCCTGGCAGCTCGCCATCGCCGAGCCCGACCCCGTGCGGGATCGGATCGCGGACGCGCTCGGCGACCGGCCGCCCGAGCCGCTCGGCGGGTGACCTGAGTACCTGGACTGAGTACCCGTACGGATGTGGGTGCGGTGCGCCGGTCGGCAGGCTGTGACGCATGACGACGCACCGCGCTTCGAAGCCCCTCGCCGATCCCAACCGTCCCGTCGAGCGTGCCGTGACGGCCGCGCTGGTCCTTGCCGTGGTGGCGGGACTCGGCTGGATCGCCGGGATGCTCTACACCGTGGCGGGGTGGTCCTGAGGGGCCTGTTCAGCGGCTTGCGGCGACCCGGAAGGTGAGGCCCGCCCCGCGCAGGCGCTCGGTGAGCGCGTCGCCCATGGCGACTGCCGTGGTGACCTGACCGGCTGTGGGAGGCAGGTCGTCGAAGGCCAGCGACAGCGCCGACTCGGCGAACATCTTCGCCGTCTCGTCGTAGCCGGGGTCGCCGCCCGCGACCTCCGTGAGCACCTGCCTGCCCCCGCCCTCGCCCACGAAGCGGACCTTGAACCAGCTCTTCGCCCGCTTCTCGGCGCTCGGCCCCTCGCCGGGCTTGAGCCGGTCGGACAACCAGCGCCGCGCGGGCGGCAGTTGGGCGGCAGCGAAGAGGCCGCCGACGGCCGCGATCCCGCCCACGGCGACGGGCAGGTGCCGCACCGCCGCGTAGTGGCGGTAGCGGAAGTCGGGGCCGTAGCGCTCCAGGGCCTTCGCGGAACGGCCCACGATCTGCGCGTCGATGGTCGGCAGCGGCAGCGCCCACGCGCCGACCTCCTTCGCGAACCGCGGCACACCCGTCGGCGCGGCGGCCCGCCGCCCCACCAGGCGCGGCTCGTGCCGCTTGCGGTCCCGCTCGGCGGCCAGCATCGGCCGCACCCGCGAGAACTGGTTCAGCGCCGAGGCGAACGTCCCGCCGGAGAAGGTGGCGTCCGCCGTCACGAACCCGTCCACCGTCAGCGGCACCCCCTCGGGCAGTTGCCGCACGGTGAAGTACGCGCCCAGGTCGTGGGGGATCGAGTCGAACCCGCAGGCGTGCACAAGCCGCGCACCGGTCTCACGCGCGCGTGCATCGTGGCGGACGTATGTCAGGTCCACGAACTCGGGCTCACCGGTGAGGTCGAGATAGTCCGCACCACTGTCCGCGCAGGCGGCGACCAGCTCTTCGCCGTACGTCACATACGGTCCCACCGTCGTGGCCACCACGCGCGCGTGCTCCGCGAGTTCGCGCAGCGACGCCGGGTCGGCCACGTCCGCCCGCAGCACCCCGACCTTCCCGTTGCCGGGCAGCCGCTCGCGCAGCTGCTCCAGCTTCCGTTCGCTGCGGCCCGCGATCGCCCAGCGCAGGTCCTCGGGTGCATGCGCGGCGAGGTACTCCGCGGTGAGCGTCCCGACGAAGCCCGTGGCTCCGAAGAGCACGATGTCGTACGGACGGTCCGTCCTGTTCAGCCTGCTCATGACACCCCTCGGTCCGCAGCACGCGCCGTTGTCGGTGGCCGAGGCTAGCGTGAAGAGTGCGGAGCCCGACGACGAGCCCGGAGGTAAGCGGTGACCGTGCCGAAGAATGCCCTGAAGAAGTGGGAGAAGGTGCGCGAATTCGCCCTCGGACTACCGGGTGCCGTCGAGGAGTACCCGTGGGGCGAGACCGTGGCGAAGGTCAACAGGAAGGTGTTCGTGTTCCTGGGTGTGGATGACGGCAGTCATCCACTGGGCGTCACGGTGAAGCTCAGGGACGAGGCCGTCCACGCGCACGCCCTCACGACCCCGGGGGCGGAACCCGCCGGATACGGACTGGGCAGGGCCGGCTGGGTCCGCATCCCGCTTGCGGAGCAGGGTGCCCCGGCGGCGGAGCTGCTGTGCGACTGGGTGGAGGAGAGCTACCGGGTGATCGCACCGAAGCGGCTGATAGTCGACCTGGATGCACGCTGATCCGCATGCCTCCTCCGGCACAACTTGGCTAAGCGCTTGCTCTCCCGGGTCTTGTGTCCGCTGGAACGTGTTCCTAACATCACTAGTGTTACAGCAGTTGTGTCACAACTCCTGGGGACTGCATGGCAGAGGCAAAGACGCCTGGACACGGCCCGCTTTCCGGCGTGCGCGTGGTCGAGCTGGCCGGCATCGGGCCCGGCCCGTTCGCCGCCATGCTCCTCGCCGACCTCGGCGCCGACGTCGTCCGCGTGGACCGCCCCGGCGGCGTCGGGCTCGCGATCGACACGGAGTACGACATCACGAACCGCAACAAGCGCTCGGTGATCGTCGATCTGAAGTCCGCGGACGGCCCCGCGCGCGTCCTCGACCTCGCCGCGCGCGCCGACGTCCTCATCGAGGGCTACCGCCCGGGAGTGGCCGAGCGGCTCGGCGTCGGCCCCGAGGCCTGCCACGCCCGCAACCCGGGACTCGTCTACGGCCGAATGACCGGCTGGGGCCAGCAGGGCCCCCTCGCCCACCGCGCCGGCCACGACATCGCGTACATCGCGCTCACCGGCACCCTCGGCATGATCGGCAGCCCGGACGAGCCCCCGGCCGTCCCCGCCAACCTCCTGGGCGACTACGCGGGCGGCTCCCTCTACCTGGCCGTCGGCGTCCTCGCCGCCCTCCACCACGCGCGCGCGGGTGGCACCGGCCAGGTCGTCGACGCCGCCATCGTCGACGGCACCTCCCACCTCGCCGCGATGATCCACGGCATGCTCGCCGCCGGCGGCTGGCAGGACCGCCGCGGCGCCAACCTCCTGGACGGCGGCTGCCCGTACTACGGCACCTATGAGACGGCCGACGGCAAGTACATGGCGGTCGGCGCCCTGGAACCGCAGTTCTACGACGAGTTCGTGCGCGTCCTCGGCATCCCGGAGCACGCCGACGCCCGCAAGGACCGGAGCCGCTGGGGCGAACTGCGCGAGGCGGTCGCGGCCGGCTTCAAATCCCGCACCCGGGACGAGTGGACGGCTGTCTTCGCGGGCTCCGACGCATGCGTGGCGCCGGTGCTGTCCCTGCGCGAGGCCCCGCACCACCCGCACCTCGCCGCCCGCGGCACCTTCACCGAACACGGCGGCATCACCCAGCCCGCCCCCGCCCCCCGCTTCTCCGCCACCCCCACGGCCGTACGCACCGGCCCCGCGCAGCCCGGCGCCGACACCGCCGACGTGGCACGCGACTGGGACGTACCCGACCTCCTGGAAGGCCCCGCATGAAACGGCAGATCTTCGCCCCTGAGCACGACGCGTTCCGCGCGACCGTGCGTGCCTTCCTGGCCAGGGAGGTGCTGCCGTACTACGAGCAGTGGGAGAAGGACGGCATCGTCTCCCGCGAGGCCTGGCGGGCGGCCGGCAAGCAGGGTCTGCTCGGACTCGCCGTGCCCGAGGAGTACGGGGGCGGCGGTACCTCCGACTTCCGCTACGCCACCGTACTGGCCGAGGAGTTCACCCGCGCGGGCGCTCCCGGATTCGCCCTCGGCCTGCACAACGATGTCATCGGCCCGTACCTCACCGGCCTGGCCACCGACGAGCAGAAGCGGCGCTGGCTGCCCGGCTTCTGCGACGGGTCGATCATCACCGCCATCGCGATGACCGAGCCGGGCGCCGGGTCCGACCTCCAGGGGATCCGTACGCACGCCGAGGACCGGGGCGACCACTGGCTGCTGAACGGCGCCAAGACGTTCATCTCCAACGGGATCCTCGCCGACCTGGTGATCGTCGTCGCGAAGACCACCCCGGAGGGCGGCGCGCACGGCCTGTCCCTGCTCGTCGTCGAACGCGGCATGGACGGTTTCGAACGTGGCCGCAACCTCGACAAGATCGGCCAGAAGGCGCAGGACACGGCCGAGTTGTTCTTCACCGACGTGCGCGTGCCCAAGGAGAACCTGCTCGGCGCGCTCAACGGCGCCTTCGGCCATCTGATGACCAACCTCGCGCAGGAGCGCCTCAGCATCGCCGTCGCCGCGATCGCGGCCGCCGAGCACCTGCTGGAGATCACCACCGAGTACGTCAAGGAGCGCGAGGCCTTCGGCCGGCCGCTCGCCACCAAGCAGCACATCCGATTCGAGATAGCCGAGATGGCCACCGAGTGCGCCGTCACGCGCGCGTTCCTGGACCGTTGCGTGGAGGAGCACGCGGACGACCGGCTCGACGCCGTGGACGCCTCCATGGCCAAGTGGTGGGCGACCGAGCTGCAGAAGCGGGTCGCCGACCGCAGCCTCCAACTGCACGGCGGCTACGGCTACATGACGGAGTACCCGGTCGCCCGGGCCTTCACCGACGGCCGTATCCAGACCATCTACGGCGGGACCACCGAGATCATGAAGGAGATCATCGGCCGTTCCCTGCTGGGCTGAAGCTCATCGCCCGGCCGACCCTCACCCCGAAAGGCTTTCCAGTGAGCACCGAAGCGTACGTGTACGACGCGATCCGCACCCCGCGCGGCCGCGGCAAGGCGAACGGCTCCTTGCACGGCACCAAGCCCATCGACCTGGTCGTCGGGCTCATCCACGAGATCCAGGGCCGTTTCCCCGGCCTGGACCCGGCGGCGATCGACGACATCGTGCTCGGCGTCGTCGGCCCGGTCGGCGACCAGGGCTCCGACATCGCCCGCATCGCCGCCGTCGCCGCGGGCCTCCCGGACACGGTCGCCGGCGTACAGGAGAACCGCTTCTGTGCGTCCGGTCTGGAGGCCGTCAACATGGCCGCCGCCAAGGTCCGTTCGGGCTGGGAGGACCTGGTCCTCGCGGGCGGTGTCGAGTCCATGTCCCGGGTGCCGATGGCCTCCGACGGCGGCGCCTGGTTCAACGACCCGATGACCAACCTCGCCGTCAACTTCGTGCCGCAGGGCATCGGCGCCGACCTGATCGCCACCATCGAGGGATTCTCGCGGCGGGACGTCGACGAGTACGCGGCGCTCTCGCAGGAGCGGGCGGCGACGGCCTGGAAGGAAGGCCGCTTCGACCGCTCCGTCGTCCCCGTCAAGGACCGCAGTGGCCTGGTCGTCCTGGACCACGACGAGCACCTGCGCCCGGGCACCACCGCCGACTCCCTCGGCAGGCTGAAGCCGTCCTTCGCGGACATCGGCGAGCTGGGCGGCTTCGACGCCGTGGCGCTGCAGAAGTACCACTGGGTCGAGAAGATCGACCACGTCCACCACGCGGGCAACTCCTCCGGCATCGTCGACGGCGCCTCGCTGGTCGCGATCGGTTCGAAGGAGGTGGGGGAGCGGTACGGTTTGCGGCCCCGAGCGCGGATCGTCTCCGCCGCCGTCTCCGGCTCCGAGCCGACCATCATGCTCACCGGTCCCGCGCCCGCCACCCGCAAGGCGCTCGCCAAGGCGGGCCTGACCATCGACGACATCGACCTCGTCGAGATCAACGAGGCGTTCGCGGCGGTCGTCCTGCGCTTCGTCAGGGACATGGGCCTGTCCCTGGACAAGGTCAACGTCAACGGCGGCGCGATCGCCCTCGGCCACCCCCTCGGCGCGACCGGCGCCATGATCCTTGGCAGCCTCGTCGACGAACTGGAGCGCCAGGACAAGCGCTACGGCCTCGTGACCCTCTGCGTCGGCGGCGGCATGGGCATCGCCACGATCGTCGAGCGCATCTGAACACCCGGCGGAACCAAAAGACTTCACAGACTTCAACGGAGACCCCCGTCATGACGCAGAGCACCACCATCCGCTGGGAGCAGGACCGCACCGGTGTCGTCACCCTCGTCCTCGACGACCCGAACCAGTCCGCGAACACCATGAACCAGGCGTTCCGCGACTCCCTCGCCGTGATCACCGACCGGCTGGAGGCCGAGAAGGACTCCATCCGCGGCATCATCTTCACCTCCGCCAAGAAGACCTTCTTCGCCGGCGGCGACCTGCGCGACCTCATCCGGGTCACCCCGGAGACCGCGCAGGACCTCTTCGACGGCGGCATGGCGATCAAGCGCAACCTGCGCCGCATCGAAACCCTCGGCAAGCCGGTCGTCGCCGCGATCAACGGCGCGGCCCTGGGCGGCGGCTACGAGATCGCCCTCGCCTGCCACCACCGGGTCGCGCTCGACACCTCCGGCACGAAGATCGGCTGCCCGGAGGCCACCCTCGGCCTGCTCCCCGGCGGCGGTGGCGTCGTGCGCACCGTACGCCTGCTGGGCATCGCCGACGCGCTGCTGAAGGTGTTGCTGCAGGGCACCCAGTACAACGCGCAGCGCGCCCTGCAGAACGGCCTGGTCGACGAAGTGGCCGCCACCCAGGACGAGTTGCTCGCCAAGGCCCACGCATTCATCGACGCCAACCCCGAGTCGCAGCAGCCCTGGGACAGGCCCGGCTACCGCATCCCGGGCGGCACCCCCGCCAACCCCAAGTTCGCGGCCAACCTGCCCGCCTTCCCGGCAAGCCTGCGCAAGCAGACGAACGGCGCCCCCTACCCGGCGCCGCGCAACATCCTCGCCGCGGCGGTCGAGGGCTCCCAGGTCGACTTCGAGACCGCGCAGATCATCGAGGCGCGGTACTTCGTGGAGCTGGCCGCCGGCCAGACGTCCAAGAACATGATCCAGGCCTTCTTCTTCGACCTCCAGGCCGTCAACTCCGGCGCCAACCGCCCCCAGGGCATCGAGTCGCGTCCGGTCCGAAAGGTGGCCGTGCTGGGCGCCGGGATGATGGGCGCGGGCATCGCGTACTCATGCGCCCGTGCGGGCATCGAGGTGGTCCTCAAGGACGTGTCGCTCGAGGCTGCCGTCAAGGGCAGGGGCTACTCCGAGAAGCTGTGCGCGAAGGCGGTCTCCCGGGGCCGTACGACGCAGGAGAAGGCGGACGCGCTGCTCGCCCGGATCACGCCGACGGCGAACCCGCAGGACGTGGCCGGCTGCGACGCGGTCATCGAGGCCGTGTTCGAAAACCCCGAGCTCAAGCACAAGGTCTTCCAGGAGATCCAGCACATCGTCGAGCCGGACGCGCTGCTGTGCTCCAACACCTCCACCCTCCCGATCACCGCGCTGGCCGAGGGCGTGGAGCGCCAGTCGGACTTCATCGGTCTGCACTTCTTCTCGCCCGTCGACAAGATGCCGCTCGTGGAGATCATCAAGGGCGAGCGGACGGGCGAGGAGGCCCTGGCGCGCGCCTTCGACCTGGTCCGCCAGATCAAGAAGACCCCGATCGTCGTCAACGACTCGCGCGGCTTCTTCACCTCCCGGGTGATCGGCCACTTCATCAACGAGGGCGTCGCGATGGTCGGCGAGGGCATCGAGCCCGCGTCCGTCGAGCAGGCGGCGGCGCAGGCGGGCTACCCGGCCAAGGTCCTCTCCCTGATGGACGAGCTGACGCTCACGCTCCCGCGGAAGATCCGCAACGAGTCGAAGCGGGCCGTGGAGGAGGCGGGCGGCACCTGGCCCACGCACCCGGCCGAGGCGGTCATCGACCGCATGGTCGACGAGTTCGGGCGCTCGGGACGCAGCGGGGGAGCGGGTTTCTACGACTACGACGAGGCTGGCAAGCGGGCGGGGCTGTGGCCCGGGTTGCGCGAGCACTTCACGAAGCCGGGGCATGAGATTCCGTTCCGGGACATGCAGGAGCGGATGCTCTTCTCCGAGGCGCTCGACACGGTGAAGCTGGTGGAGGAGGGGGTTCTGACGTCGGTGGCCGACGCGAACATCGGGTCCATCTTCGGGATCGGGTTCCCGGGTTGGACGGGTGGTGTCCTGCAGTACATCAACGGCTACGAGGGTGGCCTGCCGGGCTTCGTGGCACGCGCACGTGAGCTGGCGGACCGCTACGGGGAGCGGTTCACGCCGCCTGCGCTGCTGGTGGAGAAGGCGGAGAAGGGGGAGCGGTTCGCGGACGCGTGACCCCTGCGGCGGAGGGTGTTTCGCCCCCGCCGCCCCTACCCGTCCCGTCCCTGGGGGCCGCCGCCCCCAGGCCCCCGCTTCGGCCTGAACGGCCTCGTCCTCAAATGCCGGACGGGCTGAGGTGGCTGAGCCAAATCCAGCCTCGCTGAGCAACACGACCCCCTTGCCGCCCGCGGCATGCGCCCCGCACGCTGGGCCGCGAAAGGCTCGCACGGCCGCCGCCCCCCGAGGAGCCCCCATGGGACACCGCCCAGCCCACGCCCTGCTGGAGATCCTGCGCGGCGAGGGCGTGGACCGCGTCTTCGGCAACCCCGGCACCACCGAACTCCCCTTCCTCGCCGCCCTGGCGGACACCCACGACGCCCCCGAGTACGTCCTCGGCGTCCACGAGGGCTCCGTCGTCGCCATGGCCGACGGCTACGCCCGCGGCACCGCCCGCCCCGCCTTCGTCAGCCTGCACATCGCCGCCGGCCTCGCCAACGGCCTGATCGGCCTGCTCAACGCCCGCCGCTCCCGCACCCCCCTCGTCGTCACGGCAGGCCAGCAGGACCGCCGCCACCCAGAGCAGGACCCCATGCTCTCCGGCGACCTCATCGGCCTGGCGGCCCCCGCGGTGAAAGCCACGTACGACGTCCAGCACGCCCACGACCTCCCGCTCGCCCTGCGCCGCGCCTTCGCCCTGGCCGTACGACCGCCCGCCGGACCGGTGTTCGTGTCCGTGCCCATGGATCTGCTCGGCGAGGACACCGAGGTCGAAGTCCCGCCCCGCACCCCCACACCCCCGCCGGGACCGGCCCCCGGCATCGAGCGCGCGGCCCACCTGCTCGGCGCCGCGGCCCGCCCCGCGATCGTCGCCGGGGACGGCGTGGGCCGCGAGGACGCCGTCGCCGCGCTCGTGCGCACGGCGGAGGCGTGCGGTGCGGTGGTCCACCACCAGCCAATGGCCGACTGCCTCGACTTCCCCACCGCACACCCCCTCCACGCCGGGATGCTGCCGCCCCGCCACGACGCCATCCGCGAGGCCCTGGCCGCATACGACACCGTGCTGATCGCCGGGGCGCACGCCTTCACGCCCCACCACTACACCCCCGGGCCCGCGCTGCCGCCCGGTCTCACCGTCGTCCAGCTGGATTCGGACCCGCACGAGATCGGCCGCAACTTCCCCGCCACCGCCGGGCTCGTGGGTGCCCTCGGCCCCTCCCTGCGCCGCCTCGCCGAGCTGCTGCCCGACCGTGTGCCCGCCCACACCGCCAAGGCCCGCATCCTGCGCGCCGGCGAACGGCACACCGCCGAACGCGAGCGCGCCGAGTCCGCCGCCCGTGCCGCCTACTCCCCGGCACCGCTCGCGCCGTGGGCCGCCGCCCACGCCGTGGCCCGTGGGTTGCCGACCGACGCCGTGGTCGTCGAAGAGGCCATCACCGTGGGCCTGTTGCTCCGCCGCTTCGTCCGCCTCGACCGCCCCGGCAGCTACACGCACACCGTCGGCGGCGGCCTCGGCTGGGGCATCGGCGCCGCGGTCGGCCGCGCCCTCGCCGAACCCGGCCGCCGGGTCGTCGCCGTCCTGGGCGACGGCTGCACCCTGTTCGGCCTCCAGGGCCTGTGGAGCGCCGCCCGCCAGAACGTCCCCGTCCTGTTCGTGGTGATGAACAACGGCGTCTACCAGACCGTCCAGGACACCTACGGGGCCATGGGCAACCGGGGCGTCTGCCCCGGCACGGAGCTGGGGCCACTGGACTTCACTCAGGCGGCGCGCTTCTTCGGGGTCGACGCGGTACGTGCGGACAGCGCGGACCACCTGCGTGAACTGGTCGCAGAGGCGGGTGAGTTGACGGGCCCGCTGCTGGTCGACGTGCCCCTGCGGCAGTGACGTACCGCTCCGTGCCCCAGACGCTCAACGTGTCAGATGGCTCGGCCTTCCCCTGCGACGCCTTCCTCTGGGAGACCGAGTGAGGCGTCCAGCCACTGGTGCACCTCCTCCTTCAGCGACCGCTGGAAGGTCGTCAGCAGCGCCTGCACCACGATGGGCTGCATGTGCGCGGACAGCGACTTCACGTCCTGCTCCGCCCGCTGGGACACCTCGCCCCGGAACAGCTGGGACAGCTCGTGCGCGGCGGCCCGCGAGTGCTCGATCAGCACCCTGCGCGCCGCGAGGATCGCCTCCTCGGACAGCGGTACGTCGAGGAGCTGCACGGCGAGCCGGAGCAGGCCGGAGTCGACGCGGTACGACTCCCCGTCGCGCCGGATCACATTCATGGCGCACAGCCGCTCGACCTCGTCCTCGGTCAGCGGCCGCCCCGCCCGGCGCCGCAGCTCCACCGCGCTCACGGTCTCCACGGTGTCCGGCGCCCAGGACGCCACCACGGCCCGGTGGATCGCCAGGTCGCGGTGGCTGAGACCTGGCGGCAGCTGCGCCATGTAGCGCTCGATCGCCGCCAGCGTCATGCCCTGGTGCTGCAGTTCCTCGATCAGCGCCAGCCGGGCCACGTGCTGCTGCCCGTAGCGGCCCACCCGGCGCGGACCGATCACCGGCGGCGGCAGCAGCCCCTTGGTGCCGTAGAACCGGACCGTGCGGACCGTGACGCCGGCCCGCGCTGCCAGTTCGTCGATCGTGAGCGTCGGCTCCGCGGGGTCGCTGTCCGGGTCGCTGTCGGTGTCGGTCGTCATGTGCAGCAGTATCGCTGTCACACCAGTACTGCGAAACCCGGTACGAGGGGCCCGTGAGGCTTGTGAGAAGTACCGCTGTGTGATCTATGCCATCGCATGCGCGCCGCCACCTGGGGGAAGGTGCCGCGTTGGTCTGCGTCTTCCACCGAAGAGCGCCGACCGAGTACGTCCGGACACCCGAGCGCGACCCGCTCGAGCGCACCAGAGAGTGGAACCACCTGTGAGCAAGGACGCCGTGGACACGGCACAGGCCGCCACCCGGACCGACGCGGCCCAGGCGCCCGCGGACGCGGGAGACGCCGGCTACAGCAAGGACCTCAAGGCCCGCCACGTCAACATGATCGCCATCGGCGGCGCCATCGGCACCGGCCTCTTCCTGGGCGCCGGCGGCCGCCTGCACAACGCGGGCCCGGCCCTCGCACTCGCCTACCTGGTGTGCGGGATCTTCGCCTTCTTCGTCGTCCGGGCGCTGGGCGAACTGGTCCTCTACCGCCCCTCCTCCGGTTCCTTCGTGTCGTACGCACGCGAGTTCCTCGGCGAGAAGGGGGCGTACGTCGCCGGCTGGATGTACTTCCTGAACTGGTCGACGACCGGAATCGCCGACATCACGGCGATCGCGCTGTACACGCACTACTGGAGCATGTTCACGAGCATCCCGCAGTGGGTGCTCGCCCTGGTCGCGCTGGCCGTCGTGCTCGCGGTGAACCTGATCTCGGTGAAGATCTTCGGCGAGATGGAGTTCTGGTTCGCGATCATCAAGGTCGCCACGCTCGTCGGTTTCATGCTGATCGGCATCTTCCTGCTGGCCACCCGGCACGAGGTCGGCGGACACACGCCCGGGCTGTCCGTGATCGACGACCACGGCGGTGTCTTCCCGCACGGCCTGATGCCGGTCGTCCTCGTCATGCAGGGCGTGATCTTCGCGTACGCCGCGCTGGAACTGGTCGGCGTCGCCGCGGGCGAGACCGCCGAGCCGGAGAAGGTCGTCCCGCGCGCGGTGAACTCCATCATGTGGCGGGTGGGCCTCTTCTACGTCGGCTCGGTCGTCCTGCTGGCCCTGCTGCTCCCGGGTTCGGTGTACTCGGCGGACGAGAGCCCCTTCGTCACGGTCCTGTCGAAGATCGGCATTCCGGCGGCGGGCGACGTGATGAACCTGGTGGTCCTGACGGCCGCGATGTCCTCGCTGAACTCGGGCCTGTACTCGACGGGCCGCATCCTGCGCTCGATGGCGACGGCGGGCTCGGCCCCCAGGTTCACGGCGCGCATGAACCGCAGCCAGGTCCCCTACGGCGGCATCCTGCTCACCTGCGCGGTGTGCGTGCTCGGCGTCGGCCTCAACTACCTGATGCCGAGCCAGGCCTTCGAGATCGTGCTGAACGTGGCCTCTCTCGGCATCGTCTCGACCTGGGTGATCATCATGATCTGCCACCTGGTCTTCGTCCGCCGCGCCAAGGCCGGCCTGGTCACCCGCCCGTCCTTCCGCCTCCCCGGCAGCCCGGTCACGGAGATCACCACGATCGCCTTCCTGCTCGCCGTACTCGCCCTGATGTGGAACGACCCCGAGGTCGGCCGCAAGACCCTCCTCCTCATCCCGGTGATCGCCGCCATGCTGATCGCCGGCTGGTTCGCGGTACGCCGCAGGGTCGTACGCAACGGCGACCAGGAACTGACCGAACTGACGAAGTAGCAGGCCAGGGCCACTGTCAAGGGGAAAGGGCTTCGTCCTGGCCGTGTCACGCCGCTGGCCCGAGCCGGAGGCGGCGTACCGAGCCTGGCACCGGGACCGCGCGGCGAACGACTTCGGGCTCGGCGCGGCCCAGTTCGTCCAGGTCGAGCCGTACGGCCCTGGAACTGGGCGCCTCCGTCCACATGCCCCGGATAGGCTGCGGTCTGGCCGGCGGCAAGTGGTCCCGCATCGAACCGCTGGTCACCGAGCGGCTTGTGAAACGGGGCGTGCAGGTCACCGTCTACGACCACGGGGAGGCCAGAGTTGAGCCGTGACACCGACGTCCCCGTGCTGGGCGGCGCCGGCGTGGACACCATCGTGTATGTGCCGGAGCTGCCGCTGCCGCTGCCGTACGCCGACAGTTACATGATCGAGCGCGGGATCCGGACCCGTGCCGGGCAGACCGGCGACTTCGTCGCACTGGGGCTCGCCGCGCTCGGCCTGCGCGTCCATCACCTCGACATGCTCGGTGACGACCCCGAGGGCGACCTCGTCCGCGCCCTGCACGAGGACA
Source organism: Streptomyces sp. NPDC051172 (assembly GCF_040682555.1). Lineage (NCBI taxonomy): Bacteria > Bacillati > Actinomycetota > Actinomycetes > Kitasatosporales > Streptomycetaceae > Streptomyces > Streptomyces sp. NPDC051172. The sequence continues at coordinate 55,131 of NZ_JBFBBE010000046.1, read as the reverse complement.
ACGGCATCGCGCTCACCGCCGTCCCCCACCCCGCAGGCACCAAACGCGCGGTCAACCTGGTCGGCCCCGACGGCAGACGCCTGTCGCTGTATGACGTGAGCCGCACACAGGGCGAGGACCGCTTCCCGGAGGACACGGTCCGCGCCCTGGCGGCGGCGAGCCGCCACGCGCACGTCGCCATCACCCAGCCCTGCGCCGATGCGCTGCCACTCCTGCGCGACTCGGGCGCCACCATCTCCACGGACCTGCACGACTGGGACGGCACGAACCCCTACCACGAACCGTTCGCCTTCGCGGCGGACGTGGTGTTCCTGTCCGCCGCGTCCCTGGCCGACCCCGAGCGGACCATGCGCCGTATCGCCGACCGCGGCCGGGCCGAGGTCGTCGTCGCCACGGCCGGTGCCAAGGGCGCGTACCTCCTGGCCGACGAAGAGCTGACCCACGTACCGCCCGTCGCACCGCCCGCCCCGGTGGTGGACTCCAACGGCGCAGGCGACGCCTTCGCCGCGGCCTTCCTCCACGGCTGGCTGAACCGCGAAACCCCACAGCGCTGCGCCCTGTACGGCACCATCGCCGGCGCCCACGCCTGTACGATCCCGTCGACGGAGACGGAGGCGATCAGCCGCGAGGCACTGCTCGCGCTGGTGGCCGAGACGGAGCCCGGGCCTTAGCGCAGGGGCCCTGGCGGGGCGGCCCCCACCTCGACCGGTGCCGAGGGATGAAGGACCGCCCCGCCGTCTTACGCCCTACCGCTCGCCGTGCCCGTGCCCGTGCACGTCGTTCGTCGCCTCGATCTTCTTCCACGACTTCGGCTGCACAGGAGCCGCCGCCGACTTCGCGATCGACGCGGAACGCGCCGCCGCCGCGGCCGGCTTCGACGGCTGGAACAGCCATGCGTCGAACAGCGCGCCCAACGATTTCCCGGAGACCTTCTCGGCGTAGGCCTGGAAGTCGGCGACGGACGCGTTCCCGTACGCGTGGTCCCGCGGCCACCCCTTCAGAATGGCGAAGAACGCGTCATCGCCGACTGCGTTCCGCAGCGCCTGCACCGCCAGCGCCCCCCGGTCGTAGACAGCGATGTCGAACTGGTTGTCAGGACCGGGGTCGCCCGGCTTGACCGTCCAGAACGCGTCGTCCGCCGGGTGCGAGGCGTACACGTAGTCGGCGAGCTGCTGCGTCGTGCCCTCGCCCTCGTGCTCGGACCACAGCCACTGCGCGTACCGTGCGAAGCCCTCGTTGATCCAGATGTCCTTCCAGCCCTTCAAGGACACACTGTCGCCGTACCACTGGTGTGCCAGCTCGTGCACGACCACCGAGGTGTTGGAGCCGTTCGCGAACTGCTTCGGGCTGTAGTACACGCGGGTCTGCGTCTCCAACGCGTACCCGGTGGTCGTGTTGGGCACGTATCCGCCGGCCGAGCTGAAGGGATACGGCCCGAAGTAGCCGCTCAGCCAGTCCACGAGCTCCCCGGTGCGCTCCACGCTCGCCCGCGCGGCCGCGTCGTTGTCGCCGAGGTCCTTGCTGTAGGCGTTGACGACCGGCACACCGCCCTCGGAGGTGCTGGTCGTGATGTCGAACTTGCCGACCGCCAGCGTGGCCAGATAGGTCGCCTGCGGCTTGTTCTCCCGCCAGTTGTAGCGGGTCCAGCCCAGCTTGGAACTCGTCGACTGCAGCGTGCCGTTGGAGATGGCCTGGGTGCCGTCCGGCACGGCCACCGACACGTCGTAGGTCGCCTTGTCCAGCGGATGGTCGTTGCTCGGGAACCACCACCAGGCCGCCTCGGGCTCGTCCGCCGCGACCGCCCCGTCCGGCGTACGGTGCCAGGTGTTGAAGCCGTACGCGCTCTTGGTGGACGGCACTCCGCTGTAGCGGACCACCACGGTGATCGGCGTGTCCTTGACCAGCGGCGTCTTCGGCGTCACCACCAGCTCGTGCTGGCCCGAGGTCGCGAAGGACGCCTTGACGCCGTTGACCCGCACCTCGCTGACGTCGAGCAGGAAGTCGAGGTCGAAGCTCGACAGATCCTGTGTCGTCTTGGCCAGAATCGTCGCGGTACCTGCCAACTCGTCGGTGGCGGGCTGGTATTGGAGCCTCAGGTCGTAGTGGGAGACGTCGTATCCGCCGTTGCCGTAGGCCGGGTAGTAGGGGTCGCCGATGCCCGGTGCGCCGGGGGAGTAGCTCGCGGCCGACGCCGGGATCGCCAGCATCAGCGACGCGGCAGCGAGTGCGCCCGGCGTGATGATTCTGCGGTGCACGAAAGCTCCAAGTCGTAGGAGTACGAGGTCTTTTCGGAGCCTATTCAGTCCCTGTGTCCCCGGGCATGTCCATGGCCCCACGCGTCACACGATCGCCATTCGGCCGACATGAGCAGCCGCCCCTGCTTCCTCAAGGACCTCGCAGGCGTCCGATTGCACTCTTCTGTACGGGAGTTGACCGTTGTACCGTCCGCGCATGCCCATACGCATGCGCTTCACGACCTGGAGACCGCTCGCAGCGGCGGCCGTCGCCGCCCTTATGGCAGCGTTCCTCACCCCCGCGGCGGCTCACAGTGCCCCGCAGGAGAGCCGCCCCGTCTACTCCTACGACAACGCCATCCGCGAGGCCGTATGGGTTGACACCGGACTCGACGGCGACGGCGACGGCAAGGCCGACCGGGTCGCCGTCGACATCGTCCGCCCCCGCGAACCCGCCCAGCAGGGCCGCAGGGTTCCGGTCATCATGGACGCCAGCCCCTACTACTCCTGCTGCGGCCGCGGCAACGAGAGCCAGAAGAAGACGTACGACGCGAACGGCAACGTCGTCCAGATGCCGCTGTTCTACGACAACTACTTCGTGCCCCGCGGCTACGCCTTCGTCGGCGTCGACCTCGCCGGCACCAACCGCTCCGACGGCTGCGTCGACGTAGGCGGCCGCAGCGACATCCAGTCCGCGAAGGCCGTGGTCGACTGGCTGAACGGCAGGGCCAAGGCGTACACGACCCGCACCGGTACCACGACCGCGAAGGCGACCTGGACCAACGGGAAGACCGGCATGATCGGCAAGAGCTGGGACGGCACGATCGCCAACGGCGTCGCCGCGACCGGCGTCAAGGGCCTCAAGACCGTCGTCCCGATCAGCGCCATCTCCTCCTGGTACGACTACTTCTTCGCCAAGGGCGCCCCGCTCTACGACTCCGGCCCCGACTGGCTCTCGAACTACGTCGACAGCCCCGACGCGCAGGCCAAGTGCGCCGCAGTCCAGCAGAAGATCGTCGACGGGGCCCCGCGCACCGGCGACTGGACGCCGTTCTGGACCGAGCGCGACTACGTCAGGAACGCGAGCAAGGTGCGGGCCAGTGTCTTCCTCGTGCACGGCATGCAGGACCTCAACGTCCGCACCAAGAACTTCGGCCAGTGGTGGGATGCCCTCGCCAAGAACGGCGTCGAGCGCAAGATCTGGCTCTCCCAGACCGGCCACGTCGACCCCTTCGACTTCCGCCGCGCCGCCTGGGTCGACACCCTGCACCGCTGGTTCGACCACGAACTCCTCGGCTATGACAATGGCATCGACCGCCAGCCGATGGCCGACATCGAGCGCCACCCCGACCAGTGGGTGACCTCGCAGTCCTGGCCCCCGAGCGGCACCCGCAGCACGACCCTGCGCCCCGACCAGGGCACCCGGGCGGGCGTCGGAACCCTCGGCCTCACCAAGGGCGACGGCACCGAGACCTTCACCGACAACCCGCAGCTGAGCGAGACCGACTGGGCCGCGAAGATCGACACGTCGACCCCCGACAAGGCCGGCTTCGTCACCAAGCCCCTCACCCACGACCTGCGCCTGTCCGGCTCCTCCAAGGTCACCGTCACCGCGACCCCGACCACCAGGACGGCCCACCTGTCCGCCGTCCTCGTGGACCTCGGCCCCGACACCATCCGCGACTACGCCGACTCCGCGGAGGGCATCACCACCCTCACCGACCGCACCTGCTGGGGTGCGAGCACGGCGGGCGACAGCGCCTGCTTCAAGGCCACCGAGGCCAAGAAGACCGCCGTCGACTACACGGTGTTCAGCCGCGGCTGGGCCGACCTCGGCAACTACGCCTCCGCCCGCAAGGGCGTCCCGCTCACCCCGGGCAAGGCGTACACCATCACCCTGGACCTCGCGGCCACCGACCACGTCGTCCCGGCCGGCCACCGCCTCGCCCTGATCGTCGCGGGCACCGACAAGGACCTCATCGACCCCCCGGCCGACAAGCCGACCCTCACCCTGGACCTCACCCACACCTCGGCCGACGTCCCGCTGGTCGGCGGCGCGTCAGCATTCGCCCGTGCCACCTCCGGCAAGCCGTCGGCAGTACCTGCGGCCACACAGCTCAAGGGCGTACGCGATCCGGGCACTGCACTCCGCGTGCCCATCGGCTGAGCGGGCTGCGCAAAGTCCCCTACAACTCACACCGTTGGCGGAGCGCTAGGCGGCCGGGCAAGCCAGCCCGGCCGCCTCCTCCGCACACCCCCAGGCCACGGTCACACCGGCCCCGCCATGCCCATAGTTGTGCACCAACACCCGCCCACCGGGCAGCACCTCACGCTCAAGCCGCACCGCATCCCGCACGGGCCGCAGCCCAACCCGGTGCTCCAGCACCCGCGCCCCCGCGATCTCGGGCCGCAAAGCGGTACACCGCCGTACGATCGCCGAGGCCACCGCCGGATCCGGCTCCAGCGACCAGGCATCCTCATCCGCCGTGCCGCCCAGCAACAGCCGTCCGGGCTGCGGAAAGAAATAAGCCATCTCCCCGTCCGCACCGGTGGAAGTGAGCCACGTCCGGATGCCCGGGTTCTCCACGACCACCAACTGCCCGCTCACGGGACGCACGGACGCATCCGGCACGAGCGAACGCGCCCCCAGCCCGGTGCAGTTGACGACCACCTGCGCGTCCGCCTCCGCGAAGCCGGCGACCGTACGCTCCTCGACCACCCCACCCGCCTTCACCAACCGCTCCCGCAGCCACGGCAGATGAGTCGACATGTCGATGAGCGGCAGCCGCGCCCACAGCCCGCTCCCGGCGTACTCCGCCGCCGTCGCGGCCCGCAGTCCGGGCACCCGCGCGGCCGCCCAGGCCTCGGCCCGGTCGAGATCCGCCTCGCCGAGTACCCCTTCGACCATGCGTACGCCGGTCGACCCGGGCCGCGTCGCCAACTCCTCGTACACATCGAGCGATTGCAGTGCCCAGGCGCGCGCCCGCGCGACCGGCTCGATCCGGTACGGCCACCACAGCGCGCCGGCAACCGCCGAGGTGGTCGCGGCCACGGGATCCCGCGTCCACACCCGCACCCGTACGCCGCGCTCGGCGAGGACGACGGCCGTGGTCAGCCCTATGACCCCGGCGCCCACCACGATGACATCGTTGTTCCGCGCGCTGTCCACGCGGGGACGTTAGCGGAATGTGTCATGCCGTGCTCAGACAGCTCGCACTGTGGGAATACTCACAGCATGTCTGCCGAATACGCGACCTTCGGCCTGGCACCGGCGATGCGTGCCGGTGGAGTCCTCGCCAACGGTGACTACCAAGTGCACCGGGACTTCGTGGACTTCATCGTCGACGGACGTCCGCTGCTGTTCCAGCTCTCCGACCTCGACGCCGTCTCCCCGCTCGCCTCCGACATCCCACCCGCGATCTTCACCGAACAGGTCCGCAGCCTCCTCCTGGAGGCGGACCCGCCGCTTCCGGACGGCCGATACGTCATCTACGGCTGCCCCGAGTGCGCGGACCTGGCCTGCGGCGCGGTCACCGCGATCATCGAGCGGGGAGGCCAAGGAGGAGAGGACTACATCTGGCGGGACTTCGCCTGGCAGACCGACGAACACGCCGACCTCGAACTCAACGGCTACCACGGCATCGGCCCCTTCCGCTTCCAGGGCGCCGAGTACCGCCAGGCGCTGGCCGCCCTCCTCGACGGCGAGGCCCCGGGCACCCGCCGCCGGGTCCTGCTCATCGGCGCCCGCGTCGCCCTGCTCGCCAAGCTCGCCGCCGCCCTGCGCACCATCGGCATCGGCGCGGACATCGCCCACGACGCCAACGGCGTCCCCGCCGACGAACTGCGTGCCTACGGCGCCGTCGCCTTCGGCCGCGCCATCACCCAGGAGGAACGCACCGCCGTACGCCGCTCCTTCGAGCAGGCAGGCGTCGACGTGGCGTACGTCGAGGGCCTCGCCCCGATCGTGCCGCTCCTGGTGGCCCAGATCGAACACGCCCTGGACCGCAGCCCGGCGCAGCAGCGCCGTCTGACCGGCCTGGTGGCGGCCGACGGCGAGGCGGGCGTCGAGGTCACCTCACCCTGCCGGGTCCGCCTCACCGCGTACCACCTCGACCGCCTCTACCGCACCCACACCCACGAGGTCTTCGACGGCGTCCTCGAACCGGGCCGCCACCGCATCGCCCTGGACTCCAAGGCGGTGAAGGGAGAGTCGTTCGTGGTGGCCCGGACGGCGGGGAGCGTGCTGGTGGAGGCGATGGCGCGCTGAGGCCGGGGCGATACGGCGGCTAAAATCGGCGCCCTGATGACTGCCACCCTCGTCGCCAAGAACCTCGCCGCCGGCCACGGCGACCGCTCCCTCTTCTCCGGACTCGACCTCGTCGTCGCGCCCGGAGACGTGATCGGGCTGGTCGGCGCCAACGGCGCGGGCAAGTCCACCCTGCTCAGGATCCTCGCCGGGCTGCTCGCGCCGGAGCAGGGGGAGCTCAGGCTCTCCCCGCCGACCGCGACCGTCGGCCACCTCCCGCAGGAGCCGGAGCGGCGCCCCGGCGAGACGGTCCGGGAGTTCCTCGCCCGTCGTACCGGTGTCGCCGAGGCGCAGCGTGTGATGGACGAGGCCACGCAGGCCCTGGTCGACGGCGCACCCGGCGCCGACGACGCGTACGCGACCAGCCTGGAGCGCTGGCTCGACCTGGGCGGCGCCGACCTGGACGAGCGGGCCGAGGAGGTCGCCGACTCCCTGGGCCTGGCCGTGGACCTGGACCAGCCGATGACGTCCCTGTCCGGCGGCCAGGCGGCCCGCGCCGGACTCGCCTCCCTGCTCCTGTCCCGCTACGACGTCTTCCTCCTCGACGAGCCGACCAACGACCTCGACCTGGACGGCCTGGAGCGCCTGGAACGCTTCGTGAAGAGCCTGCGCGCGGGCGCCGTCGTCGTCAGCCACGACCGCGAGTTCCTCACCCGCACCGTGACCAAGGTGCTCGAACTCGATCTGGCCCAGCAGCAGATCACCTTGTACGGCGGTGGCTACGAGGCCTACCTGGAGGAACGGGACGTCGCCCGCCGGCACGCCCGCGAGGACTACGAGGAGTACGCCGACAAGCGCGCGGCCCTCCAGGACCGGGCCCAGATGCAGCGCTCCTGGATGGACAAGGGCGTCAAGAACGCCCGCCGCAAGGCGAGCAACGACAACGACAAGATCGGCCGCAAGTTCCGCAGCGAGGCCAGCGAGAAACAGGCCGCGAAGGCCCGGCAGACCCAGCGCATGATCGAGCGGCTCGACGTGGTCGACGAACCCCGCAAGGAGTGGGAGTTGCGCATGGAGATCGCGTCGGCCCCGCGCTCGGGCGCCGTCGTGGCCACCCTGCGGGACGCGGAGGTACGGCGCGGCGACTTCACCTTCGGCCCGGTCTCCCTGCAGATCGACTGGGCGGACCGGGTGGCGGTGACCGGGGCGAACGGTGCCGGCAAGTCGACCCTGCTGGGCGCTCTGCTCGGCCGGATCCCCCTGGACGCGGGCCATGCGAGTCTCGGCTCCGGCGTCCTGGTCGGCGAGGTCGACCAGGCCCGCAAGCTGTTCCACGGCCCGGAGGCCCTGCTGGACGCGTTCTGCGCCGCAGTCCCGGACACCGAGCCGGTCGAGGTGCGCACCCTGCTGGCCAAGTTCGGGCTGAAGTCCGATCACGTGCTGCGCCCGGCGGCGACCCTCTCCCCGGGCGAACGCACACGCGCCGCCCTGGCACTGCTGCAGGGCCGGGGCGTCAACCTGCTCGTCCTCGACGAGCCGACCAACCACCTCGACCTGCCGGCCATCGAACAGTTGGAGTCGGCCCTCGACGCCTACGAGGGCACGCTCCTCCTGGTCACCCACGACCGCCGCATGCTGGACGCGGTCCATGTGAACCGCCGGCTCGAGGTGGCGGACGGAAAAGTCACGGAGCGCTGACGCTGCGCCGTCGATCGTGGCTGGTCGCGCAGTCCCCCGCGCCCCATCGCGTCCGCCGCGTACGCTGACGGCGATTCCTCGTCGGAAACCAGGCGGCAGGACAAGGGGAGACCATGGGTGCTGCGGAGAGGCGGCCCGCCGTGCGGATCGTGCACGAGCAGGACGTCCTTGCACGGATGCGCGGGAACCAGGACCGGATCGCGGACGCGATCACCGCCTTCGCGGGGACCATGACCTTCGTCTATCTGCACGCCCTGTGGTTCGCGGTGTGGATCGTGTGCAACGAGGGGGCCTTCGGCAAGAGGGCGGTCTGGGACCCGTACCCCTTCGGACTGCTCACCATGATCGTCAGCTTGGAAGCGATCTTCCTGTCCACCTTCGTGATGGTGAGCCAGAACCGCCAAGCCGCCCGCGAGAACGTCCGCGCCGACCTGGACTTCGAGACCAATGTGCGCTCGGAGGTGTGGGCCGCCCACATAGGCCGTTCCCTCGGTGTGGATCCCGCGGAGGTCGAGCAGCGTGTTCAGCAACTGCTCGCGGAGAACCGCGCCCGGATGAACGGCTGAATGGATCCGGTGCGGCGGTGATGGCGTGCTGTGATCCGACGCCGGTCTGAAGGGGCGCGGGGAATCTGCGGGCCGGCCACATCCGGCCCGCAGACTCCCCACGACCTGCCTCCCTCAGCTCACCGCTTGCCCTTCGGATCCAGCAACCCCGCCCGGCGCAGAGCATCGGCCATCGCGCTGTTGGCAGGCGCCGCCGCCTGACGCGAACCGCCGCCCTGTCCGCCGCGGCCGCCGCCCTGGCGCTGCTGCTGCCGCTGCTGAGGCGGACGCGCACCCCGCTGCCGGCGATCGCCGCCGCCGTCACCCTGCGGCGCGGCCTCGTCGTCCAGGCGCAGCGTCAGCGAGATCCGCTTGCGCGGAATGTCGACGTCCAGCACCTTCACCTTGACGATGTCCCCGGGCTTCACCACGTCCCGCGGGTCCTTGACGAACGTCTTGGACAACGCGGAGACATGCGCCAGACCGTCCTGGTGGACACCGACGTCGATGAACGCACCGAAGGCCGCCACATTCGTGACCACGCCCTCCAGGACCATTCCGGACGCCAGGTCGGAGATCTTCTCGACGCCCTCCTTGAAGGTGGCCGTCTTGAACGCGGGCCGCGGGTCCCGCCCGGGCTTCTCCAGCTCCTTGAGGATGTCGGTGACGGTCGGCAGACCGAAGGTCTCGTCCACGAACTCACCAGGCTTCAGTGAGCGCAGCACGCCCGTGTTGCCGATGAGCGACGCCACCTCCTGCCCGGTGGTCTTCACCATGCGCCGGACGACCGGATACGCCTCCGGGTGCACGCTGGAGGCGTCCAGCGGGTCGTCGCCGCCGCGGATCCGCAGGAAGCCCGCGCACTGCTCGTACGCCTTCGGACCGAGCCGCGCCACGCTCTTGAGCTGCGTACGCGACTTGAAGGGCCCGTTGGCGTCGCGGTGCGCCACGATGTTCTCGGCCAGTCCGGAAGTGATGCCGGAGACCCGGGCGAGCAGCGGGGCCGAGGCCGTGTTGACGTCCACGCCGACACCGTTCACACAGTCCTCGACCACCGCGTCCAGCGAGCGCGACAGCTTCACCTCGGACAGGTCGTGCTGGTACTGGCCGACGCCGATCGACTTCGGGTCGATCTTCACCAGCTCGGCCAGGGGGTCCTGGAGGCGGCGCGCGATGGAGACGGCGCCGCGCAGCGACACGTCCATGTCGGGCAGCTCCTGCGAGGCGAACGCGGACGCCGAGTACACGGACGCGCCCGCCTCGGAGACCATCACCTTGGTGAGGTTCAACTCGGGGTGCTTGGTGATGAGTTCACCGGCGAGCTTGTCGGTCTCGCGGGATGCGGTGCCGTTGCCGATCGCGATCAGTTCGACCGCGTGTTCCTTCGCGAGGCGGGCCAGCTTGGCGATCGCCTCGTCCCACTTGTTCGCCGGGACGTGCGGATAGATGACGTCCGTGGCCACCACCTTTCCGGTGGCGTCGATGACGGCGACCTTCACACCCGTACGGAAACCGGGGTCCAGGCCCAGGGTCGCGCGCGTGCCGGCCGGGGCGGCGAGCAGCAGGTCCCGCAGGTTCGCCGCGAACACCTGGACGGCCTCGTCCTCGGCGGCCGTGCGCAGCCTCAGGCGCAGGTCGATGCCGAGGTGCACCAGGATGCGGGTGCGCCAGGCCCAACGGACCGTGTCCGTCAGCCACTTGTCGGCGGGACGGCCGCGGTCGGCGATCTGGAACCTCGCGGCCACGATGCCCTCGTAGGACGAGGGGCCGTCCGTGGGCTCCTCCGGCTCCAGAACGAGGTCGAGGACCTCCTCCTTCTCGCCGCGCAGCATGGCGAGAATGCGGTGCGAGGGCAGTTCGGTGAACGGCTCGGCGAAGTCGAAGTAGTCGGCGAACTTGGCGCCCGCCTCCTCCTTGCCGTCCCGCACCTTGGCGGCCAGCCGCCCGCGCACCCACATCCGCTCGCGCAGCTCGCCGATCAGGTCGGCGTCCTCGGAGAACCGCTCGGTGAGGATCGCGCGGGCGCCGTCCAGGGCGGCCTGCGGGTCGGCGACGCCCTTGTCCGCGTCGACGAAGGCAGAGGCCGCGGCGAGCGGCTCGACCGTCGGATCGCCGAGCAGGCCCTCGGCGAGCGGTTCGAGCCCGGCCTCGCGCGCGATCTGCGCCTTGGTACGGCGCTTGGGCTTGTACGGCAGGTAGATGTCCTCGAGCCGTGCCTTGGTCTCGGCGCCGCGGATCTGCGCCTCCAGCTCCGCGGTCAGCTTGCCCTGCTCGCGCACCGACTCCAGGATCGCGGTCCGCCGCTCCTCGAGCTCCCGCAGATAGCGCAGCCGCTCCTCGATGGTGCGCAGCTGCGCATCGTCGAGCATCTCGGTCGCTTCCTTGCGGTAGCGGGCGATGAAGGGCACCGTCGAACCGCCGTCGAGCAGCTCCACGGCAGCCCTGACCTGCCGCTCCCGGACGCCGAGCTCCTCGGCGATCCTGCCTTCGATGGACCCTACGTTGGTGGACCCGCTGGACCCGGGTGTCGTCACGATCCCGTACCGCCTTCTCACTGAGGTTGCGCCGCAATTGTGGCAGGCGGCACCGACAGTCGGGGATCAGGGCGGCAACCGGCGAGGCGCGGCGGCGGAATCAGGCCCCGTGACCCCGAGCGGAACCGGAGGCTCCGCCGAAGAGCCGGGCCAGCGCCCGGAAGGGCAGGGTGACGACGGTGGCGATCGCTCCGGCGATCTGCCGCAGGACGTCGGCAATGGCGCGGAACACGAAATTCCCCTCTCTGTTCCCGTTTCCGCCCGGCCGCGACGGCCGGGCGGAAGACGGGTACCCGGGTTTCGTCAGCGCTTGCCGATCAGATCCGCGGGGTAGGCCCCGGCGGCGAGTGCGGCCCGCGCGAACCCCGCCCCGAGCTCCGTCAGCCGGGCGACGCCCTCCGCCCCCAGGTGCTCGTACGGCGCCCGGTCCAGCCGGTCCGTCTCCGCCTCGATCTGCGCCCGTAGCGCGACGCCCCGCTCCGTCAACTCGCCCGCCTCGTCGAGCAGCCCGCGCTCGCACAGCCGCCCGCAGGCCGCGTCCCAGTCCTCCTGCTTCCAGCCGCGGCTGCCGAAGACCCACTTCGGTGTCATGCCCTTGCCGGTCGCGGTATGGGTCACCACGGCCTCCAGACCGTCCAGCTCCGCGGACATCAGCACGGCGAGATGCCCGTCGCCCCGGTGCTCACGCAGCAGCGTGGTGGCGTGGAAGTACGCCAGATGCGGCTCCTCGGGCACCGGCAGGTCGGCGTACGCGGAGTACAGCGGCCGGGCCGCGCGCGAACAGGCCTCGGCGGCCCGCAGCGCCAGCCGCGCCGCCTGAGCCATCTCCTCGGACGCCACGGTGTCCTCGCCCAGCAGGCGGCGCAGGGTGGCGTCGACGGCACGCGCGCGTGCGGCCAGGATCTGCGCCGGTGCGGCGGTCTCCCACACGGCAGGCACATACCGGGCCACGAGCTCGTACTTGTAGTTGTAGAACGTCGCCGTCACCGTGCCCGGCCCGACCGGGCCCAGCGCTGCCGCCCGCGCGGCCAGGTTGACGGCCCTCGGGTGGCTGATGCCGAGAGCGCCCAGTTCGCTGCCCAGATCGGGCGAGAAGTAGTACGTCGCGTGCAGGGAGTTGAGCGCGTTGTGGCAGCGGCGACCGGCGTGCGGATCGAGGGCGGCAGTAGTCATGGCCGACAGGTTACCGACTGGTCGGTACGGGCTCCAGTGCCGTGCGCCGGATGGCAGGAAAGGCGGGGAACTCGTCATTGCAGCCATCCGCCTGGCGCCAGGAATCGTGGGTGTCTGCTCGTCCTCTTCGACGGCGTCCAGAGCCTCGACGTCACCGGCCCGCTCGAGGTCTTCGCGGGCGCCGAACTGCACACCCTGGGCCTGACCCTCCTCGGCCGGATCGCCGGCGACGAACACGCCCGGGCCGTCCAGCTGTTGGCCGAGTACGACCCGCAGCCGCCCTACGGCGCCGGTTCGCCCGAGAAGGCGCCCGCCCACCTCGTGGAGGAGTTCCGCTCCAAGAGCCGTTTCATCCTGACGTGGTCCAGGTGAAGCGCGGCTGCCTGCGCTCCAGGAACGCGGCGACGCCCTCCACGGTGTCCCCGCTGCCGCGCGCCTGCTGCGTCCAGTACGCGTCCCGGTCGGTGCGCCCGTTGGCGAACTCCTTCGCGGCGGCCTGGGTGAGCTGCGAACGGGAGACCAGGATCCTGGTGAACTCCGCGACTCGCTTGGCGAGTTCGCCCTGCGGCAGCACTTCGTCCACCAGGCCGGTGCGCAGTGCCCGCTCCGCGTCGATCAACTCGCCGGAGAACAGCAGGTACTTGGCGGCGGCCGGACCCACCAGCGACACCAGACGGCGGGTTGAGGAGGCCGGATACACGATCCCGAGCTTCGACGGCGTCACCCCGAACAGCGCCCCCTCCATGGCGAACCGCAGATCACAGGCCGCCGCCAGCTGCGACCCGCCGCCCACACAGTGCCCGCGGACGGCGGCCAGCGTCGGCTTCGGGAAGGCGGCCAGGGCCTCCTCGGCCCGCACCGCGAGCCCCTGCGCCTCCTCCGGCGACCCCTGCAGCGTGGAGATGTCGGCGCCCGCACAGAATGTCGAGCCCTCCCCGGTCAGCACCAGCGCCCGTACGCCCGGATCCGCCGCGAGGGTGTCGAGCAGCGGCGGCAGGGCGGCCCACATCGCGGCCGTCATGGCGTTGCGCTTCGCCGGGTGGTGGATGACGACGGTGGCGACCGAGTCGGTGACGCTGTGCAGCAGCTGGGGCTCCATGGCCGGATGCTAGCCGCCGCGCCGGACCCGTGATCAAGAAGGGGGGTGCCCTAACCCGTACAACCCGAAGAGTTCGCGAAGTCGGCTGAAGCGTGAAAAGACCAGTCCCACAACTGACCGTGTCATACGCCAACGGTCATAAGTGCTCGATACCTGCTGACTTGTGTTCAGTCATCCGGAGTGCCGTGGGTCGTTCCCAACACTCGACGTGTGGTGACAATCGAGCGCAAGGGTGGCGACCGGACGATGGACAACCATGGGCGCGGGTCCGGCCCACGCCCAGAAGGCGGCGCCGACGAGCTCCGCGACCCGGGGCCGCCCGCGGACCCGCTGCCGTACGAAGGCGTCTGGCGGTTCACCGCCCCCGCCATCGAGGCCTCGGTCCCGCAGGCGCGGCACGCCGTGCGGGACCTGCTCCACCGCCAGGGGGTGCCCGTCTCCGACGATCTGGTCCACGGTCTGCTGCTGATCGTCTCGGAGCTGGTCACGAACGCCGTCCGGCACGCGGCGCTGCTCTCGCCGATGCTCGCCGTGGAGGTCGCCGTCGGCGCGGAGTGGGTGCGGGTGTCCGTGGAGGACAACCACCCCTACCGCCCGACCGCTCTGGAGACCGACCACAGCGGCGAGGGCGGCCGGGGGCTGCTCCTGGTCAGCGAGGTCGCCCGGGAGGCGGGCGGGGTGTGCGACGTCGAGCACACGTCGAGCGGCGGCAAGGTGATCTGGGCCGCCCTGCCGCTCAAACCCCTGAGGGTGCTCTGACGGGGGTCACCAGCCGGCCGACGGACCGGTCAGCTCCCTGACGGCCGGGCGGGCCGCGTCCAGCACGGTCATGAACCAGGACGAGAAGGTGTCCCTGGCGTGCCGCTCCGCGAGCTCCGTGGGCGTCACGAAGGCCGTCGCGCCGACCTCCTCCGGGTCCGGCCCGAGCGGCGACTGCACCATGCCGACGAACAGGTGGTTGTACTCCTGCTCGACCAGGCCCGAGTCCGGGTCCGGGTGGTTGTAGCGGACCGTGCCCGCCTCGGCGAGCAGCGAGGGGGACACCCCCAGCTCCTCGTACGTGCGCCGGGCCGCCGCCGCGAAAGGCGCCTCACCGGGGTAGGGGTGGCCGCAGCAGGTGTTGGACCACACGCCGGGGGAGTGGTACTTGCCCAGGGCCCGCTGCTGCAGCAGTAGTCTGCCGCGCTCGTCGAAGAGGAAGACGGAGAAGGCGCGGTGCAGCTGCCCCGGCGGCTGATGGGCGGCGAGCTTCTCCGCGGTGCCGATCGTGACGCCGTTCTCGTCGACCAGTTCCAGCAAAATCGCGTCTGCGGCGCCGTTCGACGAGGTGTGCGTCGCGGTAGCAGGTGTGATCGGCATACCCATCCTTCACATCGGTCTTCGCGCCCCAAGTCTGCCGTACGAATCCGGCACTCCCGGCACTTCGCGGCGCGCCCGCATGTCCCGCGCACGGCGCGGGCACGGCCGTCACCGGTTGAAGACCGGAAGAGGGGCCCGGTAGTTGATCGTGCCCGTAGCGGTCGTCGGGGAACCGTCC
This sequence comes from Streptomyces sp. NPDC051172, assembly GCF_040682555.1. Taxonomy (NCBI): domain Bacteria; kingdom Bacillati; phylum Actinomycetota; class Actinomycetes; order Kitasatosporales; family Streptomycetaceae; genus Streptomyces; species Streptomyces sp. NPDC051172. The sequence continues at coordinate 40,065 of NZ_JBFBBE010000046.1, read as the reverse complement.
GGGCAACGCTGTGAGGCTTAACGACGCCGGGTCACGCCGGACGGCTGCATTCCGGCCAAGCTGCGGCGCACCTGCCTCAATGGCACACCCTCGCCTCGTGTTCCGCGTGCCCGCCCGGTTCCAGCTGGAAGGTGCAGTGCGCCACGTCGAAGTGGTCGCCGAGGCACTCCTGGAGCTCGTGGAGCATCTTCTCGTGGCCGATGGCGCTGAGGACGTCGGAGCGCACGACCACGTGTGCGGACAGCACCGGCATCCCGGACGTGATCGTCCAGGCGTGCAGGTCGTGGACGTCCTCGACGCCGTCCAGGTCCAGGATGTGGGCTCGTACGTCCGACATGTCGACGTCCCTGGGCGCCGCCTCCAGCAGCACGTCCAGGGTCTCGCGCAGCAGCTTCCAGGTGCGCGGCACGATCATCAGGCCGATCACGAGCGAGGCGATCGGGTCGGCGGCCTGCCAGCCGGTGGCCAGGATCACCAGCGCGGAGATGATCACGGCGAGGGAGCCGAGCGCGTCCGCGGCGACCTCCAGGAACGCGCCGCGCACGTTGAGGCTCTCCTGTTGGCCGCGCACCAGCAGCGTCAGCGAGATCATGTTCGCGACCAGGCCGATCGCGCCGAACATGATCATCAGCCCGCCCGCGGTGTCGGCCGGGGTGAAGAACCGCTGGATCGCCTCGTACAGGACATAGCCGCCGACGCCGAGCAACAGCAGACAGTTGGCGAGCGCCGCCAGGATCTCGGCGCGGGCGTACCCGAAGGTGCGGTTGCCGCTCGGCGGGCGGTTGGCGAAGTGGATCGCGAACAGCGACATGCCCAGCCCGAGGGCGTCGGTCGCCATGTGGGCGGCGTCCGCGATCAGCGCGAGCGAGTCCGCGAGCAGTCCGCCGACGATCTCGACCACCATGACGGTGAGCGTGATCGACAGCGCGACGCGCAGCCGCCCGCGGTACGCCGCGGCGGCCGTACCGGTGGGCGGGGCATGCGAGTGCCCGTGCCCGTGATCGTGCCCAGCCCCCATGGCAGCCGCCTCCCTGTGTTGCGCTCGGGATGACAGTGAACTACGGGCGGGGGGTATCGGGCAACGCGGTACTGAACACCGTTGTCATGTGCCTTGACCTGCGGAAACGATATGCAGGTCAAGGCCGCCTCAGTCCACTCGCCACGGCATCACCTGGCGTGGTGCAGCAGCCAGCCCTGCCAGGCCGACTCGACCATCTCGGGCACTCCGCGCCGTGCGGTCCAGCCCAGCTCCGTTGCGGCCCGGGCGGCGGAGGCGACCGCACGGGGCGCGTCCCCGGGGCGGCGGCCCTCGACGAGGGCCGGGCGGCGGTCGCCGGTCACCTCGCCGATGACGGTGATCAGCTCGCGGACGGAGACGCCCTCGCCGCGGCCGATGTTCACCGTGAGGTCGCCGCTGCGGCCGGCGAGCCGCCGTGCCGCGGCCAGATGCGCCTCGGCCAGGTCGGCGACGTGGATGTAGTCGCGGATGCAGGTGCCGTCCGGCGTCGGATAGTCGGCACCGAAGATCCGCGGGTCCTCGTCGCGGGTGAGCCGGTCGAAGACCATGGGGACGATGTTGAAGACGCCGGTGTCCGCCAGCTCGGGTGCGGCGGCGCCCGCCACGTTGAAATAGCGCAGACAGACCGTGGAGATGCCGTGTGCCCGGCCCGCCGCCCGCACCAGCCACTCCCCGGTGAGCTTGGTCTCGCCGTACGGGTTCACCGGCGCGCAGGGGGTGTCCTCGGTGATGAGGTCCACATCGGGGTTGCCGTAGACGGCCGCGGACGAGGAGAACAGGAACTTCCCGATCCCGGCCCCGGCGACCGCCTCCAGGAGCGTCGCGAGACCGCCGACGTTCTCCCGGTAGTAGCGGGTGGGCTGCGCCACGGACTCGGCGACCTGCTTGCGCGCGGCGAGGTGGACGACGCCGGTCACCCCGTACTCGGCGAACACCCGCTTCAGCAGGTCGCCGTCGAGCGTCGAGCCCTCGACGAGCGGCACGTCCGCCGGCAGCCGCTCGGCGAACCCGGCCGAGAGGTCGTCCAGCGCGACGACGCGCTCCCCGGCGCCGGTCATGGCCCGCACCACATGGGCCCCGATGTATCCCGCTCCACCTGTGATCAGCCATGTCATGGTCGCCCACCCTATGCCGACACCACCCGGCGCTCCCCAATGTCCCGGATGCCTGATCTGGGCATCGCGGTTTGTCGGCGGGACCCCGGATCACCGATGATGATCGCGGCAAAGGCCAGTGGAGACGGCGTTGATCGACTCGTGAACGGGCGGTGAACTCCGCGCTCCGGACATCCGATAGCCTCTGCCGACATGCCGCCCGCCTGGTGCAGCCAAGGGGCGTCCACCATGCACATGACCGGCGCCGGAGCGTCGGCACCCAGGGAGTGAGTTCGGTTGTCGACCGCCATCCTCACCGGTCAGCCGGTCCCCGGATCGTCGATCGAGGGTGATCTGCGGTCCCTCGGCTTCGACGTACGGATCGCCGCCGACACCGCCGACGCCGAGACGCTGCTCGCCCAGGCCCCCGGTGACCAGCGGGTCGCCGTGGTCGACGCCCGCTTCGTGGGCCACCTGCACGCCCTGCGCCTCGGCCTCACCGACCCCCGCTTCCCGCTCGCCGCGATCCCGGGCGCCGTCACGGCCCAGCCGGCCGGCCGTCAGGCCCTGACCCGCGCGATGGCGCGCGAGAACTCGGCCGGCGGCGTCACGGCCCATGTTGGTGCCCCCGGGGGAACGCAGTTGAGCGTGCGGGAAGACGTCGACAGCCTCGCCGACCACATCGTCACCGCCCTCGACAGCGACGGCGCCGACGTGCACCGCCCGGAACTCGGCAGCCTGGTCGCCGCCGTCCCCGCCGACCCGCAGTCCCGCAACGAGGCACGGCAGGCCGTCGCGAACGTCGACGACGAGGCCGTACGCCTGAAGTCCGCCGTGAAGTCCCGCGACGGCTTCTTCACCACGTTCTTCATCAGCCCGTACTCCCGCTACATCGCCCGCTGGTGCGCCCGCCGCGGTCTGACCCCGAACCAGGTCACCACCGCCTCCCTGCTCACCGCGCTGATCGCGGCCGGCTGCGCGGCCACCGGTACCCGGATCGGCTTCGTCGCGGCCGGCGTCCTGCTGATCGCGTCCTTCGTACTGGACTGCACCGACGGCCAGTTGGCCCGCTACTCCCTGCAGTACTCCACGCTCGGCGCCTGGCTGGACGCCACCTTCGACCGGGCCAAGGAGTACGCCTACTACGCGGGGTTGGCGCTGGGAGCGGCCCGCGGCGGCGACGACGTATGGGCGCTCGCGCTCGGCGCGATGATCCTGCAGACCTGCCGGCACGTCGTCGACTTCTCCTTCAACGAGGCCAACCACGACGCGACCGCCAACACCAGTCCCACGGCGGCCCTTTCCGACAAGCTGGACAGCGTCGGCTGGACGGTGTGGGTGCGCCGCATGATCGTGCTGCCGATCGGCGAGCGCTGGGCGATGATCGCGGTCCTGACGGCGGTCACGACACCGCGCATCACCTTCTACGTCCTGCTCGTCGGCTGCGCCTTCGCGGCGACTTACACGACCGCGGGCCGGGTCCTGCGCTCGCTGACCCGCAAGGCCCGGCGCACCGACCGGGCGGCGCAGGCGCTGGCGGACCTCGCGGACAGCGGGCCGCTCGCCTCCTTCCTGGGCCGTGTGACCCCCCGCCGGCTCGGGGGTCCGTTCCTGATCGCCCTCGTGGGCACGGCCGTTCTCGCCGTGTCCCTGTTCTCCGGCGTGATCTGGGCCCCCGTCGTCGGCGCCCTCGTGTACGCGAACACCGCCGGTCAGGCCCTGTACCGCCCCCTCAAGGGCACCTTCGACTGGCTGGTCCCCCCGCTGTTCCGGTTCGCCGAGTACGGCACCGTCCTGGTACTGGCGGCCAAAGCGGCTGTGAACGGGGCGCTTCCTGCGGCTTTCGGGCTGGTGGCGGCCGTCGCCTACCATCACTACGACACGGTGTACCGCATCCGCGGCAACGCCGGAGCGCCCCCGGCCTGGCTGGTGCGCGCCATCGGGGGGCACGAAGGGCGGACGCTGCTCGTCACCGTCCTGGCCGCCGGGCTCACCGCCTCGCAGTTCAAGGTCGCGCTCGCGGTGCTCGCCGTGGCCGTCGCCCTGGTGGTGCTCGTCGAGAGCATCCGCTTCTGGGTGTCCGCTGGGGCGCCCGCCGTACACGATGAAGGAGAACCCGCATGATCGGCCTCGTGCTGGCGGCCGGCGCCGGACGCCGTCTGCGCCCCTACACCGACAGCCTTCCCAAGGCGCTGGTGCCGGTGGGGCCCGCGGGCATAGAGGGCGAACCGACGGTCCTGGACCTGACCCTCGGCAACTTCGCCGAGATCGGTCTGACCGAGGTCGCGGTCATCGTCGGCTACCGCAAGGAGGCCGTGTACGAGCGCAAGGCGGCCCTGGAGGCGAAGTACGGCCTCAAGCTCACCCTCATCGACAACGACAAGGCCGAGGAGTGGAACAACGCCTACTCCCTGTGGTGCGGCCGTGACGCCCTCAAGGACGGTGTGATCCTCGCCAACGGCGACACCGTCCACCCGGTCTCCGTCGAGCGGACGCTGCTCGCCGCGCGCGGCGACGGCAAGAAGATCATCCTCGCCCTGGACACGGTGAAGAACCTGGCCGACGAGGAGATGAAGGTCGTCGTCGACCCCGAGCAGGGCATGACGAAGATCACCAAGCTGATGGACCCGGCCGAGGCGACGGGCGAGTACATCGGCGTGACGCTGATCGAGGGCGACGCCGCCCCCGAGCTGGCCGACGCCCTGAAGGCGGTCTGGGAGACCGACCCGCAGCAGTTCTACGAGCACGGGTACCAGGAACTGGTGAACCGCGGCTTCCGGATCGACGTGGCGCCGATCGGCGACGTCAAGTGGGTCGAGATCGACAACCATGACGATCTCGCCCGCGGACGGGAGATCGCGTGCCAGTACTGACCCGGCTCATCCCCTCGCCGCTCGTCGTGGACATCCGCCCGGGTGCCCTCGACGATCTGGCCTGCGTGCTCGCCGACGAACGCATCTCGACCTCGGGCCGGCTCGCCGTCGCCGTCAGCGGCGGCTCCGGCGCCCGGCTGCGCGAGCGCATCGCCCCGACCCTGCCCGGCGCCACCTGGTACGAGGTCGGCGGCGGCACCCTCGACGACGCGGTCCGGCTGGCCGGAGACATAAAGGCCGGCCACTACGACGCGGTCGTGGGCCTCGGCGGCGGCAAGATCATCGACTGCGCCAAGTTCGCTGCGGCTCGGGTCGGCCTGCCCCTGGTCGCCGTACCGACGAACCTCGCGCACGACGGTCTGTGCTCGCCGGTCGCCACCCTCGACAACGACGCGGGCCGCGGCTCGTACGGCGTGCCGAACCCGATCGCGGCGGTCGTCGACCTCGACGTCATCCGCCAGGCGCCGGCGCGTTTCGTGCGCGCGGGCATCGGCGACGCGATCTCCAACATCAACTCGATCGCGGACTGGGAGCTGTCCAACCGCGTCAACGGAGAGAAGATCGACGGCCTCGCCGCCGCCATGGCACGCCAGGCGGGCGAGGCGGTGCTCCGCCACCCCGGCGGCATCGGCGACAACGACTTCCTCCAGGTGCTCGCGGAGGCGCTGGTCCTCACCGGCATCGCGATGTCGATCTCCGGCGACTCGCGCCCCGCCTCCGGCTCCTGCCACGAGATCAACCACGCCTTCGACCTGCTCTACCCCAAGCGGGCCGCCAGCCACGGCGAGCAGTGCGGCCTCGGCGCCGCCTTCGCGATGTATCTGCGCGGCGCGCACGAGGAGTCGGCGTACACGGCCGAGGTGCTGCGCCGGCACGGGCTTCCGGTGCTCCCGGAGGAGATCGGCTTCACGGTGGACGAGTTCGTCCGCGTCGTGGAGTTCGCCCCGGAGACCCGTCCCGGCCGCTACACGATCCTCGAACACCTCGACCTCAAAACCGACCAGATCAAGGACATCTACGCCGACTATGTCAAGGCCATCGGTAGCTGAACTCCGCCCGGTCGTCCACCCCGCGGGGGTCAAGGACCGGCGCAGCGGTGAGCACTGGATGGGACGCCTCTACATGCGTGAGGTGTCCCTGCGGGTCGACCGCTACCTGGTGAACACCAGGGTCACGCCCAACCAGCTCACGTATCTGATGACCGTCTTCGGCGTGCTCGCCGCCCCGGCCCTGCTGGTGCCGGGGATCACGGGCGCCGTGCTCGGCGTGGTCTGCGTGCAGATGTACCTGCTCCTCGACTGCGTCGACGGCGAGATCGCCCGCTGGAAGAAGCAGTACTCGCTGAACGGCGTCTACCTGGACCGGGTCGGCGCCTACCTCACCGACGCCGCCGTCCTCGTGGGGTTCGGGCTGCGCGCCGCCGACCTGTGGGGCAGCGGCCGTATCGACTGGCTGTGGGCCTTCCTCGGCACCCTGGCCGCCCTCGGCGCCATCCTGATCAAGGCCGAGACCGACCTGGTCGGCGTCGCCCGGCACCAGACGGGCAAGCCGCCGGTCCAGGAGGCCGCCGCCGAGATGCGCTCCTCCGGCATGGCACTGGCCCGCCGGGCCGCCGCCGCGTTCAAGTTCCACCGCCTGATCCTGGGCATCGAGGCGTCCCTGCTGATCCTGGTCCTGGCAATCGTCGACCAGATGCGCGGTGACCTGTTCTTCTCCCGGCTGGGCGTCGCGGTACTCGCCGGCATCGCGCTGCTGCAGACCCTGCTGCACCTGGTGTCCATCCTCGCTTCCAGCAGGCTGAAGTGAGCGGCCTGAAGGTCGGCGCGGTGATCATCACCATGGGCAACCGCCCCGACGAGCTCCGCGCCCTGCTCGACTCGGTCGCCAAGCAGGACGGCGACCGTGTCGAGGTGGTCGTGGTCGGCAACGGCTCGCCCGTCCCGGACGTCCCCGAGGGCGTCCGCACGATCGAGCTGCCCGAGAACCTCGGCATCCCCGGTGGCCGCAACGTCGGCATCGAGGCCTTCGGCCCCAGCGGCCGCGACGTCGACATATTGATGTTCCTCGACGACGACGGACTCCTCGCCCGGCACGACACCGCCGAACTGTGCCGCCGGGCCTTCGAGGCCGACCCGAAGCTCGGCATCATCAGCTTCCGCATCGCCGACCCCGACACCGGGGTCACCCAGCGCCGCCACGTGCCGCGCCTGCGCGCCGCCGACCCGATGCGCTCCTCCCGGGTCACCACCTTCCTCGGCGGCGCCAACGCTGTCCGTACGAAGGTCTTCGCCGAGGTGGGCGGACTCCCGGACGAGTTCTTCTACGCCCACGAGGAAACCGACCTGGCATGGCGGGCCCTCGACCCGGGCTGGATGATCGACTACCGGTCCGACATGGTGCTCTACCACCCGACGACCGCGCCTTCGCGGCACGCGGTCTACCACCGCATGGTCGCCCGCAACCGGGTCTGGCTGGCCCGCCGAAACCTTCCGGCCCCGCTGGTCCCGGTATACCTCGGGGTCTGGCTGCTGCTCACCCTCGTCCGCCGCCCCTCGCGGCCCGCCCTGAAGGCATGGTTCGGCGGGTTCCGGGAAGGCTGGACGACTCCGTGCGGACCACGCCGGCCGATGAAGTGGCGTACCGTGTGGCGGCTGACCCGGCTGGGCCGACCTCCGGTGATCTGACAAGCTCGTGACTGTGAGCAATCGGCCCCACCCGGGCCCAAGGCTCTTGCGCAGGCCGGCACAGGCCGCGCATCCCGAAGACGAAAGTTTCCACCAGTGAGTGAGACAACGCACGACGGCAGGGTCGCCCTGGGCGCGGCCATGTCGCCCGACGAGGGCCTTACGGCGAGCCGGCTGGCCGCCAAGTACGGGCTGACCGTGAGCGGCGCCCGGCCCTCCCTCGCCGAGTACGTCCGCCAGCTCTGGGACCGGCGTCACTTCATCCTCGCCTTCTCCCGGGCGAAGCTGACCGCCCAGTACAGCCAGGCCAAGCTCGGCCAGCTGTGGCAGGTGGCGACCCCGCTGCTGAACGCGGCCGTGTACTTCTTCATCTTCGGCATGCTGCTCAAGGCCAACCGCGGACTGCCGCGCGACATCTACATCCCGTTCCTGGTCACCGGCGTGTTCGTGTTCACCTTCACGCAGAGCTCGGTGATGGCGGGCGTGCGGGCGATCTCCGGCAACCTCGGCCTGGTGCGCGCGCTGCACTTCCCGCGCGCCTCCCTGCCGATCTCCTTCGCGCTGCAGCAGCTCCAGCAGCTGCTGTTCTCGATGATCGTGCTGTTCGCCGTGGCGATCGGCTTCGGCAGCATCCCGGACCTGTCCTGGCTGCTGATCCCCGTGGTGCTGGCCCTGCAGTTCCTGTTCAACACCGGGCTCGCGCTGATCATGGCCCGGGCGGGCGCCAAGACCCCGGACCTCGCCCAGCTGATGCCGTTCGTGATGCGGACGTGGATGTACGCGTCCGGCGTGATGTTCTCCATCCCGATCATGCTGGCCGACAAGCCGCAGTGGCTGGCGAACGTCCTGCAGTGGAACCCTGCCGCCCTCTACATGGACCTGATGCGCTTCGCCCTCATCGACGGCTACGGCTCCGAGAACCTGCCCGACCACGTCTGGGTGGTCGCGGGCGGCTGGGCGGCCTTGATCGCCCTCGGCGGCTTCGTGTACTTCTGGAAGGCGGAGGAGAGGTACGGCCGTGGCTGAGCAGACCGACCAGCAGACCGGCGAGCGGATCCCCACCGTCATCGCCGACGAGCTCCACATCGTCTACCGCGTGCACGGCGCGAAGACCGGCAAGGGCAGCGCCACCGCCGCCCTCAGCCGCATCATCAAGCGCGGCGAGGAACGCGGGGTGCGCAAGGTGCACGCCGTCAAGGGCGTCTCCTTCGTCGCCTACCGCGGGGAGGCCGTGGGCCTCATCGGCTCCAACGGCTCCGGCAAGTCCACCCTGCTGCGCGCCATCGCCGGCCTGCTCCCGGCGGAGAAGGGCCGCGTCTACACCAACGGCCAGCCCTCGCTGCTGGGCGTGAACGCGGCCCTGATGAACGACCTGACCGGCGAGCGCAACGTCATTTTGGGCGGGCTCGCCATGGGGATGTCCCGCGAGCAGATCAGGGAGCGCTACCAGGGGATCGTCGACTTCTCGGGCATCAATGAGAAGGGCGACTTCATCACCCTGCCGATGCGCACCTACTCCTCCGGCATGGCGGCCCGACTGCGCTTCTCCATCGCCGCCGCCAAGGACCACGACGTCCTGATGATCGACGAGGCGCTGGCCACCGGCGACCGCAAGTTCCAGGTCCGCTCCGAGGAGCGCATCCGTGAGCTGCGCAAGTCCGCCGGCACGGTGTTTCTCGTCAGTCACAACAACAAGTCCATCCGCGACACCTGCGACCGCGTCCTGTGGCTGGAACGCGGCGAGCTGCGCATGGACGGACCGACCGAAGAGGTCCTCAAGGAGTACGAGAAGTTCACCGGCAAGTAGTGCAGCCCGGCCTGGACGCATCGGCCAGGACGGATCGCGGGGTCCCGCCGCAACCTCTGCGGCGGGACCCCGCGTCTGCAAAGGAAACGTCAACTCGGTCTCGCCTTAGGAATCTTGACGCCAATCGGTGTGTTGTTGTGATGTGCAGGACACCCCAGAGAACCTCGCTGCGTTGTACAACGTAAGCTGTACCGGTCCCGAAACGCAGCAAGTAGGGCGATAAGGCGCGACACCCTCGGCCGGGACAGCCGCGCGGACGGCCGGCGGCGTGTCCGAAATAGTATGCATTGGGTCAGCAGTGTAGAACGGGAGATGTGACGGCAATGGCTACGGAAACTCCCCAGCTGAACGCAGCATGTGCCGTCCCCGCCCCGGGCAGTCACCGGTGACGGGAACCGGCATGTCGCACGCCGTTGATCCGGAGCGCGACACGCTCGACAAGGCCGCGGGTGAGAACTTCCCCGTGGCGCCTTTCTTCCTGCCCAGGGCCTGGCGCGCCGACCTCATGGCCGTGTACGGCTTCGCCCGCCTCGTCGACGACATCGGCGACGGCGACCTGGCCCCCGGCGGCGCGGACGCCCGTCTGCTCGGCGTGTCGCCCGAGGAGGCCGAGGACCGGCTGCTGCTCCTGGACGCCTTCGAGGCCGATCTGAACCGGGTCTTCGACTCGACCCCGCGCCACCCCCTGCTGCGCCGCCTGCAGCACACGGTCCGCCGCTGCTCGCTCACCCCCGAGCCCTTCCACGGCCTGATCGCCGCCAACCGCCAGGACCAGCTCGTCACCCGCTACGAGACCTACGACGACCTGCTCGCGTACTGCGAACTGTCGGCCAACCCCGTCGGCCGCCTGGTGCTGTCCGTCACCGGCACCTCGACGCCCGAGCGCGTCCGCCTCTCGGACGCGATCTGCACGGCCCTCCAGATCGTCGAACACCTGCAGGACGTCGCCGAGGACCTCGGCCGCGACCGCATCTACCTGCCCGCCGAGGACATGAAGCACTTCCATGTCCAAGAGGCGGATCTCGCCACGTCCACCGCGGGCGCATCGTTGCGCGCACTGGTTGCGCACGAAGCACAACGCGCCCGCGATCTCCTGAATGAAGGCGCCCCCCTCGTGGGTAGCGTCCACGGCAGGTTGAAGCTGCTGCTTGCGGGATTCGTGGCGGGGGGAAGGGCGGCGATCAAGGCGATCGCCGCCGCGGAATACGACGTACTTCCCGGCCCGCCCAAGCCCGGCAAGGTCCAGCTGCTGCGCGAGGTGGGCGTGACTCTGCGAGGAGAGGGGTGATCCGGACCGTGGAGTCGGAACAACACGTGTCCGCACCGGTACTCGCCGCCTACAGCTACTGCGAGGCCGTCACCGGACAGCAGGCCCGTAACTTCGCCTACGGCATCAGGCTGCTGCCGACGCCCAAGCGCCGTGCGATGTCGGCGCTCTACGCGTTTTCCCGGCGCGTCGACGACATCGGCGACGGCGCACTGGCCGGCGAGGTCAAGGCGGCAAGACTCGAGGACACCCGGGCGCTGCTGACCCGGGTGCGTGAGGGGTCGGTCGCCGAGGACGACATCGACCCGGTCGCCGTCGCCCTCGCTCATGCCGCCGAGACCTTCCCGGTCCCGCTCGACGGTCTGGACGAGCTGATCGACGGCGTACTGATGGACGTGCGCGGCGAGACCTACGAGACCTGGGACGACCTGAAGGTCTACTGCCGCTGCGTCGCGGGCGCCATCGGACGGCTCTCACTAGGCGTGTTCGGCACCGAACCCGGGGCGCGCGGCGCCGACCGTGCGCCGGAGTACGCCGACACCCTGGGCCTTGCGCTGCAGCTCACCAACATCCTCAGAGACGTCCGCGAGGACGCCGAGGGCGGCCGCACCTATCTGCCCTCCGACGACCTCGCGAAATTCGGGTGCTCGGCCGGGTTCAGCGGGCCGACCCCACCGGAGGGCTCCGACTTCGCGGGCCTCGTGCACTTCGAAGTGCGACGGGCCCGCGCCCTTTTCGCCGAGGGCTACCGGCTGCTGCCCATGCTGGACCGGCGCAGTGGCGCCTGCGTGGCCGCGATGGCCGGCATCTACCGCCGGCTGCTCGACCGCATCGAGCGCGACCCGGAGGCCGTGCTGCGCGGCCGGGTCTCGCTGCCCGGCCGGGAAAAGGCGTACGTCGCCGTGCGCGGACTGTCCGGACTGGATGCCCGGCACGTGACCCGGAGGACCGTCAGGAGGCGCCCCTGATGGACAAACAGGGCCAAGGTGATGCCACCGGCGAAATGCGGCACGCAACCCTCCGGGCAGGGACGGCGTCCCTGACTGCAGCGGTCGGCCGTGCACCGTTCAACCACGGCGGTCGCGCAGGGGAGGGTGCACGATGAGCGACGACGGCACACAGGCCGAGGAGCCGCTCGCGGATCCGGCGGGGCGTTCCGCGAGGGACGCCGTCGTGGTCGGCGGCGGGCTGGCCGGCATCACCGCCGCACTCGCACTCGCCGACGCGGGAGTCCGCGTCACCCTGATCGAGGGCAGGCCCCGCCTCGGCGGCCTGGCCTTCTCCTTCCAGCGCGGCGAACTGACCGTCGACAACGGACAGCACGTCTACCTGCGCTGCTGCACCGCCTACCGCTGGTTCCTCGACCGCATCGAGGGGTCGGCGCTGGCGCCGCTGCAGGATCGTCTCGACGTGCCCGTGCTCGACGTCGCGAGGCCCGAAGGGCGGCGGCTGGGCAGACTGCGGCGCGACGCGCTGCCGGTGCCCCTGCACCTGGGGCGCAGCCTCGCCACGTATCCGCATCTCTCGCTCGCCGAGCGGGCCAAGGTGGGCCGGGCCGCGCTCGCGCTCAAGAGTCTCGACCTCGCCGATCCGGACCTGGACACCCAGGACTTCGGCAGCTGGCTGACCGCGCACGGTCAGTCGGCGCGTGCCGTCGAGGCCCTGTGGGACCTGGTCGGGGTCGCCACCCTCAACGCGGTCGCGGGCGACGCCTCGCTGGGGCTCGCCGCGATGGTGTTCAAGACCGGTCTGCTGTCCGAACCGGGCGCGGCCGACATCGGATGGGCGCACGTCCCGCTGGGCGAACTGCATGACCGGCTCGCCCGCAAGGCGCTCGACTCCGCGGGCGTGCGTACCGAGGTCCGTACACGCGTCACCTCCATCTCCACTGACGGAAACGGGCGTTGGAGTGTTCAGGTTCCCGGCGAGACCCTCACCGCGGACGCCGTCGTGCTCGCCGTACCCCAGCGCGAGGCCCACGACCTGCTGCCTCAGGGCGCACTGGACGCCCCCGAAAATCTTCTTCGGATCGGCACCGCACCGATCCTCAACATCCATGTCGTCTACGACCGCAAGGTGCTGCACAAGCCGTTCTTCGCGGCGCTGGGCACCCCCGTGCAGTGGGTCTTCGACCGCACCGAGGCCTCGGGACTGCGCGAGGGCCAGTACCTCGCGCTGTCCCAGTCGGCCGCGCAGGACGAGATCGACGAGCCGGTCGCCGTGCTGCGCGAGCGCTATCTGCCCGAGTTGGAACGGCTGCTTCCGGGTACGCGCGGTGCGCAAGTGAAGGACTTCTTCGTGACCAGGGAGCGCACGGCGACGTTCGTCCCCACCCCCGGCGTCGGACGGCTGCGGCCCGGCGCCCGTACCAAAGCCCCCGGCCTCTACCTGGCCGGAGCGTGGACCGCCACAGGGTGGCCCGCGACCATGGAGAGTGCGGTCCGCAGTGGTGTGAGTGCGGCGGACGCCGCGCTCGCCGCCCTGGGCCGGCCCCGCCCGAGTCACCTCTTCGACTTCGAGGAGGCGGCCTGATGCTCGATCAGCATGCGGCAGGCCCCCGCACCCCCGGTACCGCAACAAGAGGAGAGACTGTGCCCACTGTGCCCCCGGCCGAGAAGGCCGATCGAGCGACCGCAGTGGACGTGACCGCGCTCCTGGAGCGCGGCCGGACCCTTGCCACACCGGTACTGCGGGCGGCCGTCGACCGCCTGGCCCCTCCCATGGACACCGTTTCCGCCTACCACTTCGGCTGGATCGACGCCGAGGGCAACCCCGCCGACGGCGACGGCGGCAAGGCCGTGCGCCCAGCCCTCGCGGTCCTGTCCGCCGAGGTCACCGGCGCCGCACCCGAGGTCGGCATCCCCGGCGCCGTGGCCGTCGAACTCGTCCACAACTTCTCCCTGCTGCACGACGACCTGATGGACGGCGACGAGCAGCGCCGCCACCGCGACACCGTCTGGAAGGTGCACGGCCCCGCCCAGGCGATCCTCGTCGGCGACGCCCTGTTCGCCCTGGCCAACGAAATCCTCCTCGAACTCGGTACCGTCGAGGCGGGCCGCGCCACCCGTCGGCTGACCACCGCCACCCGCGCCCTCATCGACGGCCAGGCGCAGGACATCTCCTACGAGCACCGCGACCGCGTCAGCGTCGAGGAGTGCCTGGAGATGGAGGGCAACAAGACCGGCGCCCTGCTGGCCTGCGCCTCCTCCATCGGCGCGGTGCTCGGCGGCGCGGACGACCGCACCGCCGACACCCTGGAGAAGTACGGCTACCACCTGGGCCTCGCCTTCCAGGCCGTCGACGACCTGCTCGGCATCTGGGGCGACCCGGTCTCCACCGGCAAGCAGACCTGGAGCGACCTGCGCCAGCGCAAGAAGTCCCTGCCGGTCGTGGCCGCGCTCGCGGCGGGCGGATCCGCCTCCGAGCGGCTCGGCGAGATCCTCGCCGCCGACGCCAAGAGCAGCGACTTCGAGAACTTCTCCGAGGAGGAGTTCGCCTCCCGCGCCGCCCTCATCGAGGAGGCGGGCGGCCGCGAGTGGACCGCCGAAGAGGCGCGTCGTCAGCACAACACCGCCATCCGGGCCCTGCACGCCATCGACATGCCCGACCCGGTGCGGGACCGGTTCACGGCGCTCGCCGACTTCGTCGTCGTACGAAAGAGATGATCACTATCGGTCGAACAGCCCTCGCGTAGTCGCCGGCCGGTGTCGCGGGAACACGAGCACCGGCCGACGGCGGACCCACAGCAGCACGATGTGTACGACTGCACGAAGGGGAAGCCATGACAGCGACGACCGACGGAAGCACCGGGGCCCTGCCGCCCCGGGCAGCCTCGGCCAGCGAATCCGACAGCACGAGCCCCGTGGCGGCGGGGGCACGCGATGCCGCCGTACGCGCCGTCCAGCGCTCCACCGACTTCCTGCTGTCCCGGCAGGACGCCCAGGGCTGGTGGAAGGGCGACCTGGAGACCAACGTGACCATGGACGCCGAGGACCTGCTCCTCAGGCAGTTCCTGGGCATCCTCGACAAGGACACCGCGCATGCCGCCGCCCTGTTCATCCGCGGCGAGCAGCGCGCGGACGGCACCTGGGCCACCTTCTACGGCGGACCGGGCGAACTCTCCACCACCATCGAGGCATACGTCGCCCTGCGTCTGGCGGGCGACACGCCGGACGCCCCGCACATGGCGCAGGCCTCCGCCTGGATCCGCGAGCAGGGCGGCATCGCCGCGGCCCGGGTCTTCACCCGGATCTGGCTCGCCCTGTTCGGCTGGTGGAAGTGGGAGGACCTGCCCGAACTCCCACCGGAGCTCATCTACTTCCCCAAGTGGGTACCGCTCAACATCTACGACTTCGGGTGCTGGGCCCGGCAGACCATCGTCCCGCTGACGGTCGTCTCCGCGAAGCGGCCGGTGCGACCCGCGCCCTTCCCGCTCGACGAGCTGCACACCGACCCGGCCCACCCGAATCCGCCCAAACCCCTTGCCCCGGCGGCCAGTTGGGACGGCGCCTTCCAGCGCCTGGACAAGGTGCTGCACCAGGCGCGCAAGGCCATCCCGCGCAGACTGCGCAAGGCGGCCATGAACTCGGCCGCCCGCTGGATCATCGAGCGGCAGGAGAACGACGGCTGCTGGGGCGGTATCCAGCCGCCGGCCGTGTACTCGGTGATCGCCCTTTATCTGCTGGGCTACGACCTCGAACATCCCGTGCTGCGCGAGGGGCTCGCGTCGCTGGACCGTTTCGCCGTGTGGCGCGAGGACGGGGCCCGGATGATCGAGGCCTGTCAGTCGCCCGTGTGGGACACCTGCCTCGCCACCATCGCACTCGTCGACGCGGGCGTGCCCGCCGACCATCCGCAGCTGGTCAAGGCCGCGGACTGGATGCTCGGCGAGGAGATCGTCCGGCCCGGCGACTGGGCCGTCAGAAGACCCCAACTACCGCCGGGCGGCTGGGCGTTCGAGTTCCACAACGACAACTACCCCGACATCGACGACACCGCCGAGGTCGTCCTCGCGCTGCGCCGCGTCAAGCACCACGACCCGGAGCGGGTGGAGAAGGCGATCGGGCGCGGGGTGCGCTGGAACCTCGGGATGCAGTCGAAGAACGGGGCGTGGGGCGCCTTCGACGTCGACAACACCAGCCCCTTCCCCAACCGGTTGCCGTTCTGCGACTTCGGCGAGGTCATCGACCCGCCGTCCGCCGACGTCACCGCGCATGTGGTGGAGATGCTGGCCGTCGAGGGCCTCGCGCACGACCCGCGCACCCGGCGCGGCATCGAGTGGCTGCTCGCCGAGCAGGAACCGGACGGCTCCTGGTTCGGGCGCTGGGGCGTCAACTACGTCTACGGCACCGGATCGGTCGTACCCGCCCTCGTCGCGGCCGGATTCCCAGGCTCGCACCCCGCGATCCGGCGGGCCGTGGCCTGGCTGGAGTCGGTGCAGAACGAGGACGGCGGCTGGGGCGAGGACCTGCGCTCCTACAAGTACGTCAAGGAGTGGAGCGGCAAGGGTGCCTCCACCGCCTCGCAGACGGCCTGGGCGCTGATGGCCCTGCTGGCCGCGGGGGAGCAGGACTCCAAGGCCGTCGAGCGCGGTGTGGAGTGGCTCGCGGCCACCCAGCGGGAGGACGGTTCCTGGGACGAGCCGTACTTCACCGGGACCGGCTTCCCCTGGGACTTCTCCATCAACTACCACCTCTACCGGCAGGTCTTCCCGCTGACCGCACTCGGCCGCTACGTCAACGGCGAACCCTTCTCCAAGAAGCCTCTCGCCGAGGCCGAGGGGGGCTGATGAGCACCCGGCCCGCCCCGGCCCCGCTGCTGATCGCCTGCGCGCTCGGCATCGAGCACCTCGCCCTGCGCGCCGGCGACCGCGGCGGGGCCGGCGGCCCCGTCACCATGCTCCGTACGGGTATGGGGCCCAAGGCGGCCGAGCGCTCCGTCAGCCGGATGCTCGCGGACCCGGCCTGGAGCGGGGCCGCCGTGCTGGCCACCGGCTTCTGCGCGGGGCTCGCACCCGGCATGCACCCGGGCGACCTGGTCGTCGCCGAGGAGACCCGGGACCCGGACGGAACCGTTCCGTGCGTGGGGACCGACCTGCTCGTCAAGGAGCTCGGGCGTGCGGTGCCGGGCCGCACCGTCCACACCGGCCCCGTCACCGGCTCCGATCATGTCGTGCGCGGTCACGAACGGTCGGATCTGCTCGCGACCGGCGCAATCGCGGTCGACATGGAGTCCGCGGCGACGCTTCTGAGCGCCGTGCGCACCGGCGTGCGCCCGGTTGCGGCCGTGCGGGTGGTCGTGGACGCTCCTGAACATGAACTTGTTCGAATCGGCACGATCCGCGGTGGAATATCAGCTTTCCGCGTCCTTCGTGCCGTACTTCCAGCTTTCTTCGAATGGCACCGTTCTTTGCTGCTCCCCAGGAGGTGAGCCAGATGGCCATGCCGCTGCGTCAGTCCATCAAGGTCGCTACGTACTTGGCTGAACAGAAGCTCCGCAAGCGGGACAAGTTTCCGCTGATCGTGGAGCTGGAACCGCTCTTCGCGTGCAATCTGAAGTGCGAGGGCTGCGGCAAGATCCAGCATCCGGCGGGTGTGCTCAAGCAGCGCATGCCGGTCGCGCAGGCCGTCGGGGCGGTCCTCGAATCCGGTGCGCCCATGGTGTCCATCGCAGGCGGCGAGCCCCTGATGCACCCTCAGATCGATGAGATCGTGCGGCAGCTGGTGGCGAGGAAGAAGTACGTCTTCCTCTGCACCAACGCGATGTTGCTGCGCAAGAAGATGGACAAGTTCAAGCCCTCTCCCTATTTCGCCTTCGCCGTGCACATCGACGGGCTGCGTGAGCGGCACGACGAGTCCGTCGCGAAGGAGGGCGTGTTCGACGAGGCCGTGGAGGCGATCAAGGAGGCCAAGCGGCGCGGCTTCCGGGTCACCACCAACTCGACCTTCTTCAACACGGACACCCCGCAGACCATCATCGAGGTGCTCAACTTCCTCAACGACGACCTCAAGGTCGACGAGATGATGATCTCGCCCGCCTACGCCTACGAGAAGGCGCCCGACCAGGAGCACTTCCTGGGCGTGGAGCAGACCCGCGAACTGTTCAAGAAGGCGTTTGCGGGCGGCAACCGCAGGAAGTGGCGGCTGAACCA
Organism: Streptomyces sp. NPDC051172; assembly: GCF_040682555.1. NCBI lineage: Bacteria > Bacillati > Actinomycetota > Actinomycetes > Kitasatosporales > Streptomycetaceae > Streptomyces > Streptomyces sp. NPDC051172. The sequence goes on along the minus strand of NZ_JBFBBE010000046.1, from coordinate 22,172 downwards.
CTCGCCGCTGTTCCTCGACTTCCTCGAGGGCAAGGTCGACTTCCCGTGCACCGCCTGGGCGATCCCCAACTACTCGCTCTTCGGCTGGCAGCGCCCCTGCTACCTGATGAGCGACGGGTACGTGCCGACGTACCGCGAACTCATCGAGGACACCGACTGGGACAAGTACGGCCGCGGCAAGGACCCCCGCTGCGCCAACTGCATGGCGCACTGCGGCTACGAGCCCACCGCCGTCCTCGCCACCATGGGGTCCCTGAAGGAGTCCCTGCGCGCGATGCGCGAGACGGTCTCCGGAAACCGGGAGTGACACGATGACCGCCATCTCCTTGGGCGTCCCCGAGGTACCGGCCCGGCCGATCGCCGAGCGGCGCGTGTCGCGGCAGATCCATGTCGGGCCGGTGGCGGTCGGGGGCGGGGCCCCGGTGTCGGTGCAGTCGATGACGACGACCCGTACCTCGGACATCGGCGCCACCCTGCAGCAGATCGCCGAACTCACCGCGTCCGGCTGCCAGATCGTCCGCGTCGCCTGTCCCACGCAGGACGACGCGGACGCCCTCGCGACCATCGCCCGCAAGTCGCAGATCCCGGTGATCGCGGACATCCACTTCCAGCCGAAGTACGTGTTCGCGGCGATCGAGGCCGGGTGTGCCGCGGTGCGGGTCAACCCCGGCAACATCAAGCAGTTCGACGACAAGGTCAAGGAGATCGCCCGGGCCGCGAAGGACCACGGCACGCCGATCAGGATCGGGGTCAACGCCGGGTCGCTGGACAGGCGCCTGCTCCAGAAGTACGGCAGGGCGACCCCCGAGGCCCTGGTCGAGTCGGCTCTCTGGGAGGCGTCCCTCTTCGAGGAGCACGGCTTCCGGGACATCAAGATCTCGGTCAAGCACAACGACCCGGTCGTGATGATCGAGGCGTACAAGCAGCTCGCCGCCCAGTGCGACTACCCACTGCATCTCGGCGTGACCGAGGCCGGGCCCGCCTTCCAGGGCACGATCAAGTCGGCGGTCGCCTTCGGGGCGCTGCTCTCGCAGGGCATCGGCGACACCATCAGGGTCTCGCTCAGCGCCCCGCCCGCCGAGGAGGTCAAGGTCGGCCTGCAGATCCTGGAGGCCCTGAACCTCAAGCAGCGGCGCCTGGAGATCGTCTCCTGTCCGTCCTGCGGCCGCGCCCAGGTCGACGTCTACAAACTGGCCGACGAGGTCACGGCCGGACTGACGGGCATGGAAGTCCCGTTGCGGGTAGCCGTGATGGGTTGTGTGGTCAACGGCCCGGGTGAGGCGCGGGAGGCGGACCTGGGTGTTGCCTCCGGCAACGGCAAGGGGCAGATCTTCGTCAAGGGCGAGGTCATCAAGACCGTACCCGAGTCGAAGATCGTGGAGACCCTCATCGAGGAGGCGATGAAGATCGCCGAACAGATGGAACAGGACGGTACCGCGTCGGGGGAGCCGGCCGTCACCGTGAGTTGAACAGCACGGACCGAAGGGGGCCCGAGCGTGACCATTCTGGAGAACATCCGGGGACCACGCGACCTGAAGGCGCTGTCCGAGACGGAGCTTCGCGAACTGTCCGAAGAAATCAGAGAGTTCCTGGTGCACGCGGTGGCCAGGACCGGCGGGCACCTCGGGCCCAACCTGGGGGTGGTGGAACTCTCCGTCGCGCTGCACCGGGTCTTCGAGTCGCCCGTCGACCGCATCGTCTGGGACACCGGCCATCAGAGCTATGTACACAAGATCCTGACGGGCCGTAAGGACTTCTCCAAGCTGCGCGGCAAGGGCGGCCTGTCCGGCTATCCCTCGCGCGAGGAGTCCGAGCACGACATCGTCGAGAACAGCCACGCCTCCACGGCGCTCGGCTGGGCCGACGGCCTCGCCAAGGCCCGCCAGGTGCAGGGCGAGAAGGGACACGTCGTCGCGGTCATCGGCGACGGCGCCCTCACCGGCGGCATGGCCTGGGAGGCGCTGAACAACATCGCGGCCGCCAAGGACCGCCCGCTGATCATCGTCGTCAACGACAACGAGCGCTCGTACGCGCCGACCATCGGCGGCCTCGCCAACCACCTGGCCACCCTGCGCACCACCGACGGCTACGAGAAGGTGCTCGCCTGGGGCAAGGACGTCCTGCTGCGCACGCCGGTCGTCGGCAACACCATCTATGAATCGCTGCACGGCGCCAAGAAGGGTTTCAAGGACGCGTTCGCCCCGCAGGGCATGTTCGAGGACCTGGGTCTGAAGTACGTCGGCCCGATCGACGGGCACGACATCGGGGCCGTCGAGTCGGCGCTCAGGCGTGCGAAGCGCTTCCACGGACCGGTCCTCGTCCACTGCCTGACGGAGAAGGGCCGCGGCTACGAGCCGGCCATCGCCCACGAGGAGGACCACTTCCACACCGTCGGTGTGATGGACCCGCTCACCTGCGAGCCCCTCGCTCCCGCAGGCGGGCCTTCCTGGACCTCGGTGTTCGGCGACGAGATCGTCGCGATCGGGGAGGAGCGGGAGGACGTCGTCGCGATCACGGCGGCCATGCTGCACCCGGTGGGGCTGGGGAAGTTCGCCGCACGCTTCCCGGACCGGGTGTGGGACGTCGGCATCGCCGAGCAGCATGCGGCCGTGTCCGCGGCAGGCCTCGCGACCGGCGGGCTGCACCCGGTCGTCGCCGTCTACGCCACCTTCCTCAACCGTGCCTTCGACCAGCTGCTGATGGACGTGGCGCTGCACCGCTGCGGGGTGACGTTCGTCCTGGACCGGGCCGGCGTCACCGGCGTCGACGGGCCCTCCCACAACGGCATGTGGGACATGTCGATCCTCCAGGTCGTGCCAGGGCTCAGGATCGCCGCGCCACGCGATGCCGACCAGCTGCGGGCGCAGCTGCGCGAGGCCGTCGCCGTCGACGACGCGCCGACGCTGGTCCGCTTCCCGAAGGAGTCGGTGGGGCCTCGGATCCCGGCGGTCGACCGGGTGGGCGGCCTCGACGTCCTGCACCGCGGCCCGGACACCCCCGAGGTGCTGCTGGTCGCCGTCGGCGTCATGGCACCCGTGTGCCTGCAGGCCGCCGAACTGCTGGAGGCCCGCGGCATCTCGTGCACCGTCGTCGACCCGCGCTGGGTCAAGCCCGTCGACCCGTCGCTCCCGGGCCTGGCCGCCGAGCACCGGCTGGTGGCCGTGGTCGAGGACAACAGCCGTGCGGCCGGAGTCGGCGCGGCGGTCGCGCTGGCGCTCGGTGACGCCGAAGTCGACGTCCCCGTACGGCGGTTCGGCATCCCGGAGCAGTTCCTCGCGCACGCCAAGCGCGGGGAGGTGCTGGCCGACATCGGCCTCACGCCGGTCGAGGTGGCCGGTCGGATCAGCGCGAGCCTCGCCGTCAAGGAGGCCGAGGACACCCTGGCCGTCAAGGAACAGCTGGACGGCGCAGTCAAGGAGAAGGCTGAATGACCAAGGAGTTCGACCTCGGCGCACTCCTGGCCGAGCGCGGAGCCGAGCGCTACGAGCTGCACGGGAAGTACCTGAACCACCAGCTCCCGCGCATGCTGCACACCATCGGCTTCGACAAGGTCTACGAGCGCGCCGAGGGCGCCCACTTCTGGGACGCGGACGGCAACGACTACCTGGACATGCTCGCCGGGTTCGGGGTGATGGGCCTGGGCCGCCACCACCCCGTCGTCCGCAAGGCGCTGCACGACGTCCTCGACGCCTCTCTCGCCGACCTCACCCGCTTCGACTGCCAGCCGCTGCCCGGGCTGCTGGCGGAGAAGCTGCTCTCGTACAGCCCGCACCTGGACCGGGTGTTCTTCGGCAACAGCGGCACGGAGGCGGTGGAGACCGCGCTGAAGTTCGCCCGGTACGCCACCGGGAGGCCGAGGATCCTGTACTGCGACCACGCCTTCCACGGCCTGACCACCGGGTCGCTGTCGGTCAACGGCGAGGACGGCTTCCGCGACGGCTTCGCCCCGCTGCTGCCCGACACGGCCGTACCGCTCGGCGATCTCGACGCCCTGGCACGGGAGCTGAAGAAGGGTGACGTCGCCGCCCTGATCGTCGAGCCGATCCAGGGCAAGGGCGTGCACGAGGCCCCGCCCGGCTATCTGCGGGCCGCACAGGAGCTGCTGCACAAGCACAAGGCGCTGCTCATCGCCGACGAGGTGCAGACGGGCCTGGGCAGGACCGGTGACTTCTACGCCTACCAGCACGAGGAGGGCGTCGAGCCGGACCTGGTGTGCGTGGCCAAGGCACTCTCCGGCGGTTATGTGCCCGTCGGCGCCACCCTCGGCAAGGACTGGATCTTCAAGAAGGTGTACTCGTCGATGGACCGGGTGCTGGTCCACTCGGCGAGCTTCGGGTCCAACGCCCAGGCCATGACGGCCGGTCTCGCCGTGCTGTCCGTCATGGAGAACGAGCAGGTCGTCGCCCACGCGCGCGTGACCGGCGAGCAGCTGAGATCCCGGCTCGCGGCGCTGATCGACAAGTACGAGCTGCTCGCGGACGTCCGCGGCCGGGGCCTGATGATCGGCATCGAGTTCGGCAGGCCCAAGTCGCTGAAGCTGCGCAGCCGTTGGACGATGCTGCAGGCCGCGCGGAAGGGCCTGTTCGCGCAGATGGTCGTGGTACCGCTGCTGCAGCGGCACAGGATCCTCACCCAGGTCTCCGGCGACCACCTGGAGGTGATCAAGCTGATCCCGCCCCTGATCATCGGCGAGCAGGACGTGGACCGGTTCGTCGACGCCTTCACCGCCGTCATGGACGACGCGCACAGCGGCGGTGGCCTGATGTGGGACTTCAGCAAGACGCTGGTGAAGCAGGCGGTCGCCAACCGGTAGACCGCCGCGCTTTTGCCTGGGAGGCAAGAAATTTGCCGTATAGGCAAAGCTCCGGCTGAATGGAGGGCATGAGCTCTCAGGAAGCCGAAGCGGAGCTTCCCGCCGTCGCACCCCAGCTGCGCGCGTTGCGCCGCCGTGCCTCCCTCACGCTGGAGGCCGCGGCGCGTGCCGCCGGGCTGTCGGCGGCCCATCTCTCCCGGCTGGAGACCGGGCAGCGTCAGCCGTCGCTGCCGATGCTGCTCGCCCTCGCCCGTATCTACGGTACGACGGTGTCCGAGCTGCTCGGCGAGACGGTCGCCGACCGGGACGCCGTCGTACGCGCCGCCGACATGGAACCCACCGCCGCCGGCGGCTGGACCTACTTCCAGGCCGGCGCGCCCGGCCGCGGCATGCAGGCCCTGCGGGTCCACGTACCGCACGGCTCGCAGGGCGACATCGTGCGGGTGCACCCGGGCGAGGAGTGGCTGTACGTCCTCAAGGGGCGGCTGCGGCTGCGGCTCGGGGACACCACGCACCGGCTCGCCCCCGGCGACAGCGCGCACTTCGACTCGCTGACCCCGCACCGGCTCGCCGCCCAGGATCCCGACGGCGTGGAGCTCCTGTTCGTCCACACCCTGCTGCAGAGCCCGACGGCCACGCTGTGCCTGGGCCCGATCACCGGAGAGATGCCATGAGCAACAGCAACATGGAGGAGAAGTTCCCCCGCGCCCTGTGGGTGCGCCTGATCATCTACATCGCGGTGGGGCACCTCTTCGCGGCCTTCATCTACCTGCTGTTCACGGTGGGGGCGAAATAGCGGAATGGCCCGCGTGATCAGTCGAGCAGTCGCTCACGCAGCAGCCCGCGGAGTTCCGGGGTGAGCCCCAGCCCCTGCTCCAGATAGGTGTCGGCGTCGCCCCACGTCGCCTCGATCGTCTCGAAGGCCGCCGACAGATAGTCGGAACGCGCCTCGAACAGAGGGCTGAGCAGCTCCATCACCTCAGGGGAGTAGGCCGCGGCGGAGCTGCTGCTGCGGTGCACCTTGTAGCGGCGGTGCTTGGCGTTCGACTCCAGGTAGTCCGCGACGATCGCCTCGTGCTCGACGCCCAGCGCGAGCAGCGTCACGGCTATGGACAGCCCCGCACGGTCCTTGCCCGCCGCGCAGTGCATCAGGGCGGGCACACTGTCCTCGGCGAGCGAGCGCAGCACGTGCGCGTGCTCGGCGGTGCGCTCCTTGATGATCGTGCGGTAGGAGACGATCATGCGGTTCGCCGCCTTGCCGTCGCCGAGGAGCTCGCGCAGCTGCTCGATCTCACCCTCCCGGACCATCTTCCAGAACCCGGAGCCGTCCGCCGGGTCCGTCAGTGGCAGGTTCACATTGCGCACGCCCGGCAGCTCGACGTCCGGACCCTCCAGCTTCTGGTCCGCCGCGTTGCGGAAGTCGAAGATCGTGTGCAGCCCCAGGGAGGACAGGAACTCGGCGTCCTCCTCGGTCGCGTGTGCGAGGTGGCCGCTGCGGAACAGCACTCCGTGGCGCACCCGCCGTCCGTCCACCGTCGGAAGTCCTCCCACATCACGGAAGTTGCGGACTCCGGCCAGCTCGGGTTCGGTCGACGGGATCTGCTGCGTCACGGGGGTTCCTCCCAGTCCGCCCGACCGCGCGGCTCGTCGTCGGGCACCCTCCCGACGATACGACATGGATTCCTGGGGCAATGAGTTGTCCACAGGCGTTGCGACCAGGGCTCACATGCCTTGATGATGTTGCGGATTGGTCGCACCTGTTCGGATGTGTGAGGGCTTGATGCTGGAGATCGCAGACAACGGCCGTACATGGCTCCTCTCGGGGCCGGCCAGCAGTTACGCCGTCCACCTCACCGAGGACGACGAACTGCTGCACCTGCACTGGGGCCCCCGGATAGCGCTCGCCGACGCCGAGGCACTCGCCGTCCGCCCGCTGCCCGACTACTGGCCCTTCGAGTCCCCGCTCGACGGGCGCGAGGAGTACCCCGTGGAGGGCGGTCCCCGCTTCGTGCGGCCCGCACTGTCCGTGCGGGGTGACGAGCGGCGCGGTACCGAGTGGCGCTTCGAGGCGTATGAGGCGGAGGGCGACCACCTCCGGCTGGGCTTCCGGGACGGCGGGCTCGCGATCACGCTGCACTACCGGATCCGGCACGACGTCGTGGAACGCTGGGTGACCCTCGACAACGAGGGGCCCGCCCTGGAGTTGCTGCGCGCCGACCCCGCGACCTGGACGCTGCCCGATCGCGAGGAGTGGCGGCTGTCCCAGCTGCACGGCCGCTGGGCCGCCGAGTCCCGGCTGACCGCCTCGCCGCTCACCTACGGTGAGAAGATCATCGGCAGCCGCCGCGGCCACACCGGACACCAGCACCTGCCCTGGGTCGCCCTCGACACCGACGCCACCGAGGAAAGCGGCGAGGTCTACGGCTGCGCTCTGGGCTGGTCGGGTTCCTGGCGGATCGCGGTGGCGCAACTCCCGGACGCGCGCGTGCAGATCACCGGTGGCCCCGGTTACGACGACTCCGGGCTGCTGCGCCTGGAGTCGGACGAGTCGTACACGACTCCTGTCTTCGCCGGTCTGTGGAGCGACGGCGGCTTCGGCGGCGCGAGCCGCGCCTGGCACGCCTACCAGCGCGCGTACGTCATCCCCGACGCCGACCGGGACCGGCCGGTGCTGTTCAACTCCTGGGAGGCCACCGAGTTCGACATCTCCGAGGAGCAGCAGGGCACCCTGGCGCGGCGCGCCGCGGCGATCGGCGTCGAGCTGTTCGTGGTCGACGACGGCTGGTTCGGCAAGCGCACCAGCGACCGCGCGGGACTCGGCGACTGGACGGTCAACCGGGACCGCTTCCCGAACGGCCTCAAGCCCCTCGCGGACTATGTGCACGCCCTCGGGATGCAGTTCGGCATCTGGGTCGAGCCCGAGATGGTCAACCCGGACAGCGAGCTCTACCGCGCCCACCCCGACTGGGTGCAGTTCCAACCGGGACGGAAGCGGACGGAATTCCGCAACCAGCTCGTACTGAACCTGGCCAGGGAAGACGTCCAGGAATACCTCTGGGAGCAGCTCGACGCGCTCCTCTCCAGCGCCCCGATCGACTATGTGAAGTGGGACTTCAACCGCTGCTTCACCGACGCGGGCTGGCCCGGCGAGCCCTACCCGCAGCGCCTGTGGGTCGATCATGTCCGTGCCCTGTACGCCCTGTTGGACCGGCTGCGGGCGGCCCACCCGAATGTCGCCTTCGAGTCCTGCTCGGGCGGCGGCGGCCGCATCGACCTCGGGATCATCAGCCGTACGGACCAGGTGTGGACCTCCGACAACACCGACCCGCTCGACCGGCTCGCCATCCAGCACGGCTTCAGCCAGATCCACCCCGCGCGGGTCATGGCCGCCTGGGTCACCGACAGCCCGAACACCCAGCTCAACGGCCGGATCAGCTCGCTGCGCTTCCGGTTCGTGAGCTCCATGGCCGGTGTGCTCGGGGTCGGCGGCGACCTCACCCGGTGGACCGAGGAGGAGCTCGCCGAGGCCGGCGAATGGGTGGCGCTCTACAAGGAGATCCGGCCGCTGGTGCAGCACGGCGACCTCTACCGGCTCCGGCCGCCGCGGGGCGGGCTGAGCGCGGTGCAGTACGTGCGCGGGGACGAGGCGGTCGTCCTCGCCTGGCTCCAGGCGCAGAGCCACGGCGAGCCCGTGCCGGCGCTGCGACTGCGGGGTCTCGACCCGACAGCCTCGTATGAATGCCCCGAAACAGGCGAAATCCACAGCGGTGCCGTATTGCTGCATCACGGACTGCGCACCGGATTGCGCGGTGACCTCGACGCGGCAGTTTTCCGTCTGCGGCGCATCTGAGCCTTCTGTCCGGATTGGCGCTCCTTCGGCCCCTTCATTCCAACTCGCTCCCGAATAGGGGATCCTGGAGCAGGGGTACGTGAGGAGCGTCATATCCGTGACGGTGCGTGGCGCGTCATGTCCACGTAATTCAGGTGCTTTACAAGGGCGTTTGACGGAGATGATCATCCGGGAATTCACGCAGGGTCACCGGGTTTTCTCTCACGGGATCAATAGAAACGCATTCTCGGGGAACCAGCACTTGTTCCTTTGCGTCCTGGTCGCTTACGTTCGCCACCAATCCGGACGGACGCCCAATCCTGCCGCCGCCCGGTGCCCGCAGAACTCACCCGTGAACGGCAGGAGCGGGGGACCCACAGGTACAACCGCCTGTTCCGGTCTCCGGAACGGCTAGGGGTAAAGCCGCGTCGTATGCGTGGCCGGGCATCTCCAGCCCGAACCCGACAGCTCACCTCGCAGGCGCCGGAGAGGAATTCGTCATGCCCGCGAAGGGTAAGCACCGCCGTCCGAAGCCCCAGCGCTTCACCCGCTCCATCGCCGTCGCCGGAACCGGTGGCGCCGCACTCGCTCTCCCGCTCATGGGGGCCACCGGCGCCCATGCCGTCACCACGCAGTCCGCTCCCCAGACGGTTTCGAAAAAGGCCGTCCAGTCCCTTCCGGTCGCCGAGAAGAAGACGGCCCAGAAGAGCGCCGCCGAAAATGCGGGCGTGCGGACCTATTCGGTGCGGACCGGCGACTACCTCTCGAAGATCGCCGACGAGCAGCATGTCGCCGGCGGCTGGCACAGGCTCTACTCGGACAACCGACGGGCCGTCGGCGACAACCCGTCGCTGATCCACCCGGGCCTGAAACTGACGATCGGCAGGAAGGCCGCGACGGACACCACCGAGTCGTCGCCCTCGTCCGCCTCCAAGACGTCCTCGTCAGCGGCCGAGGCGACTGCCACCAAGGCCTCCGAGTCCGCCCCCACCGGCTTCACCCTCCCGGTGATCGGCGGCACCATCGGCACCGGCTACCACGTGGCCGGCAGCATGTGGTCCAGCGGGTACCACACGGGCGTCGACTTCGTCGTCCCGACCGGCACCTCCATCAAGTCCGTGGGCGCGGGCACCGTCGTCTCCGCGGGCTGGGGCGGCGCCTACGGCAACCAGGTCGTCGTCAGGCTCGCCGACGGCTACTACGCCCAGTACGGCCACATGTCCCAGATCTCCGTCTCGGCCGGCCAGACCGTGGCGGAGGGCCAGCAGCTCGGCCTCTCCGGCGCGACCGGCAATGTGACCGGCCCGCACCTGCACTTCGAGATCCGTACCACGCCCGACTACGGCTCCGACGTGGACCCGGTCGCCTACCTCCGCTCGAAGGGCGTCGGCGTCGGCTGACCTCCCCTCGGAACCACCTGCCTGACACGCCGCCGAAGGCCGGACCTCGATCCCCGGGTCCGGCCTTCGACGGTCTGGTTCGGACAGAGGCTCGAAGGGCCGTACGTCATCCAGTACACGGCGACGCCCGTCTCGGAAGGCGGCGCGAACGACCGCGTGTCCGACCTCGACAACATCTGGAACGCCACCGACGTCCGCTCCCCGGACGACCTCTTCGCCACCCACCGCGGCGGGGCGCCGGCCGAGTACGACTGCCTCAGGACGTACTACGTGTGCTACGGCGCCAACACGAACACCACGACCCGGCTGCGCCGTCACGTCGGGGAGCCCGGGGTCCGCCCGCTGATCCACGACTACACGGAGCCGCTCCTGGTCGCGAGCCGTACACAAGGGGCCACTTCGCCTTCCGGACCACATGGAGCCATTTCCGCATCGCCGACTTCAGGGTCTGGCGGCCCGCCCCACAACATCGCTGACGCGTCAACATCTCTGGTCGGAGGGTTATTCCGAGCTTGGTGAACACTTTAGAAGTGGCCTATCTCACCGCGCGTCAACCCTTTCCTACGGTCGCGTAGGTCACATTCAAAGGTGAATCATGGTCGATGTGGCAGACGATTCGAAGAGTGACAGCAGATCAGAGATCGGGTCGTACGTTGCGGTGGGGGACAGCTTCACCGAGGGCGTCGGCGACCCCGGCCCCGACGGGGCGTTCGTCGGTTGGGCCGACCGGTTCGCGGTGCTTCTCGCCGACCGGCGACCCGAGGGCGACTTCAGATACACGAACCTCGCCGTGCGCGGCAAACTGCTCGACCAGATAGTGGAGGACCAGGTTCCGCAGGCCGTCGAACTGACGCCGGACCTGGTCTCCTTCTGTGCGGGCGGCAACGACATCATCCGTCCCGGCACCGACCCCGACGAGGTCGCCGAGCGCTTCGAGCGGGCGGTGGCCCGGCTCACCGAAATCGCCGGCACGGTCATGGTGACCACCGGCTTCGACACCCGTGGCGTCCCCGTGCTCAAGCACCTGCGCGGCAAGATCGCCACCTACAACGGTCATGTCCGGGCCATCGCCGACCGGTACGGCTGTCCCGTGCTCGACCTGTGGTCCCTGAAGACCGTTCAGGACCGCAGGGCGTGGGACGGCGACCGCCTCCATCTCTCACCCGAGGGGCACACGCGCGTGGCGCTGCGCGCCGGACAGGTCCTCGGCCTCGAGGTGCCGGCCGACCCCGACCAGCCCTGGCCGCCGCTCCCGCCGCGCGGCACCCTCGAGGTACGACGGGACGACGTGCAATGGGCGCGCGAGTACCTGGTGCCGTGGATCGGCCGCCGGTTGCGCGGCGAGTCGTCCGGGGACCACGTCACGGCGAAGGGCGCACTGTCGCCGGACGACATCAAGATGCGGATCGCCTCGGTGGCCTGACGGGCGCCTGAAACCGTGCTGGGCGGGGCGCTCGTGATGGCTTGACAGCGGCCCTCGCTGCGGCGGGCGGTGAAGCGGTCCGGTGGCACGAGCCCCGCCGAGTGCGGGGGCTCAGTGCTCCGAAGCCGTCAACGCCGCCCGCTCCAGCCCCAGTTCACGGGCCAGCGCGTCGTCCACCCACTCCTGCGCCCGCGCCCGCGGCACGGCACCCGCGTACGAAGTCAGCTGCACGGCGAGCCCGTCGAGCAGGGCGGTCAGCCGCAGGGCCGCGCCATGCGGGTCCGGGCAGTCGAACTCGCCCGCGGCCACGCCCTCCGTGACGACCTCGGCGATCGCCGCCTTCCACTGCTTGTCGAGGTCGCGCGTGACCTCCTGCAGCGCGGGCTCGCGCAGCGCCGCCGCCCAGCCCTCGATCCACAGCCGCCAGCCCTTGGCCTGGCCCGTGGGTGCGTACCAGCGCACCGCCGACCGCAGTCGCCGCAGCGCCGTCGTACGGCGGCCGAGAAGCTTGCGCAGATGCGCGAGGTCGTCCTCGGCCGCGAAGGTGAACGCGGCGGCGACCAGCTTCTCCTTGGTGGAGAAGTGGTACAGCACCAGCGCGTTGCTCACGCCGAGCGCTGAGGCGACGTCGGCGATCCGGACCGCCGCCACACCCCGCGCCTCGATCTGCCCGATGGCGGCCCGCAGCAACTCCTCGCGCCGCTCGGCCACACTCAACCGCACTCTCGCCACGAGGTCACCCTATTCCGTCGCCGCTGGAGACGCCGGGGAGAGGCCAGCGCTTGGCGGGTTCGAGAGGGTGCGCCGTACGGCCGTACGCCTGCTGGTACTTTTCCGGGCGGCCGGGTTGTCCGGCACACGTGCTCGGACCGTCGTCACCGGTACCAGCCGAAGCGTTCCGCTATCACCGGCAGCCGGTCCGCGACGATGGCGTGCGCGGCCGCCCGCGGGCTCGTCCCGTCGGCCTCCGCGCGGGCCAGCATCTGCTCGGTCAGGGCGCGCATCGAGCGGCGGGTGTGGGCGAACGCCTCCTGGGCGTCCGGGCCGATGTCGCCGAACAGGGTCCACCACCACCAGGCGTTGGTCCCGGAGTTGACGACCACGTCCGGCAGTACGGTCACCCCGCGCGCGGCCAGCAGCTCCTCCGCCTCGGGCAGTACGGGCATGTTGGCCGCCTCGACGATCCAGCGGGCGGTGATCCGCTCCTGGTCGGCGGTGTCGACCGCGTACGAGACCGCCGCGGGCACGAGCACCTCGGCCTCCGCCGACAGCCAGGCGTCGCCGGGCAGTTCACGGTCGCCGGGGCGCAGGGCCGCACGGTCCACGGTGCCGTACGCGTCCCGCGCGGCGAGCAGCGCCTCGACGTCGAGGCCGGCCGGGTTGGCGATGGTGCCCTTGATGTCGGCGACGGCGACGACGGTGAGCCCCGCGCGCGCGAGGAAACGCGCCGTCGCCCCACCCATCGTGCCCAGCCCCTGTACGGCGACCCGGGTTCCGGCATACGCCACCCCGGCCCGGTCCAGAGCCGCGAGCGCCGACTCGGCGACCCCGCACCCGCCGACCAGCTCGTCAAGACCGATGCCGTCCACCTCGATCGCGAACGCGTCCGCGAGCCGCCGTCGCGCCTCCGCCTCGTCGTCGAGCAGGGGATACACGGCCTGGATCGACGACACCAGCCCCGCCTCGGCCACCGCCCGGTCCACCAGGTCCTGGCTGAGACCGAGGTCCTCCCCGGTGGTCCAGAAGTTTTCGACGTACGGCTTCATGGCCCGCAGGTAACGCACCAGGAGCGCGTACGCCCCCGGGTCCTGGGGATCGCAGTCGATGCCCCCCTTGGCGCCGCCCAGAGGGATGTAGCGACCCTCGGGGTTGTAGTGCAGCGCCTCCTTCATGGTCATCCCGCGCGCGAGCCCGGCGACCTCGTCCAGGCTGCAGCCCGCGCGCATGCGCAGCCCGCCGCTGGAGACGCCGCGCACCAGCCGGTCGACGACCAGGAAGCCCTGGCGGCCGGTGAGGTGGTCGGTCCAGGTGACCGACATCAGGGGGGCGGTCATGCGATCTCCTCGCGGATGGTCATCAGGGCGGCGGCGGATGACGAAGGCCCCCCTTTACTGAATAGGCAGTCAGTATCGGAATGGGAGGTACACCCTGTCAACGGGCGGATCGATCACCTCGGCGCCGCCGGGGCCACGGGAATGGACACCGCCGGTCGGCCGTTCACCGAGGGGTGGACAATCTTTGGGCTTTCCTTGGAATGGGCCCGCGGCGACCCGCACGACCGAGGTGTTGTCGGAGGAGCCGACCATAATGGAATGCCTCATCGACTCCAGCTGGAGGTACCGTGTCCGGTTTCCGTTCCCTGAGCTCCGGGCTCCGCGCGCTGCAGCCCGCGGGCTTCGGCGCGGACCCGAGCGGTGAGCGCCTCGCGCGCATCCGCAGATCACCGCACTTCAAGGACGGGGTCTTCCAGAATCCCGGAGGCACCGCACGGATCCGGCCCTCCGGCTCGACGCTGGACTTCGCAAAGGTCTTCTTCGACAAGGACGAGCGCCCCCGGCGCGCCCCCGAGGGCACGATCCCGGTGCACCCCACGACACTCGCCGACATCGCGAAGCCTCCCGCCACCGGACTGCGGCTGACCTGGATGGGCCACTCCAGCGTGCTCGCCGAGATCGACGGACAGCGGGTGCTCTTCGACCCCGTGTGGGGCGAGCGCTGCTCCCCGTTCTCCTTCGTCGGCCCCAAGCGCCTGCACCCGGCACCGCTGCCGATCGCCGCACTCGGCCCGGTCGACGTCGTCGTCATCTCGCACGACCACTACGACCACCTGGACCTGCCCACCATCGAGGCACTGGCCGACAGGGACACGCTCTTCGCCGTCCCCCTCGGCGTCGGCGCCCACCTCGAACACTGGGGCGTCTCCGCCGACCGGCTGCGCGAGCTGGACTGGCACGAGGCGACCAAGGTCGGCGGCCTCACCCTGACCGCCACCCCGGCCCGCCACTTCTGCGGCCGCGGCCTGCGCAACACCCAGCACACCCTGTGGGCCTCCTGGTCCGTCGCCGGGGACGAGCACCGGATCTTCCACAGCGGCGACACCGGCTACTTCGAGGGCTTCAAGGACATCGGCGCCGAGCACGGACCCTTCGACGCCACGATGATCCAGATCGGCGCGTACTCCGACTTCTGGCCCAAGAACCACACGGATTCCACGCCGGTGCCGGGTGCGTGGCCGGACATTCACATGAGCCCTGTCCAGGGCGTCCAATCGCACCTTGACCTGCAGCAAGGCGAGCCTGGCGGGGTACTGCTGCCGATCCATTGGGGGACGTTCAACCTGGCCTTCCATCCGTGGGCCGAGCCCGGTGAGTGGACCAAGGCCGCTGCTGATGCGGTGGGGCAGGCGGTTGCCCTTCCTGTGCCCGGGCAGCCGTTCGAGCCGGCCGGGGTGCTGCCCGTCGAGCCGTGGTGGCGGGGTGTGGGGTACGTACCGGACCATGAGTGGCCCGTCCCCGCGCTCGCCTCGAAGCCGACTCGTGAGGATCTCGATCTTGTGGGCGAGGTCTGAATCATGGACGAGCCGAGGTGCGTGACGGATGCCTTGGCTGTTATGTCGGAAGCTGAGCGGCTTCAAGCGTGGCTGTTTCGAGGCGCCGTGTTCCGGCCGCAGCCCAGCCGGGCGAGGTCGGCGTTGCCGAACGGGACGGCGTAGCCGGAGGGGAGTCGGTGGAGGGTCTGGTCGGCACGATGCCCTGCGGCCGGTGTCATCCTCTGGGCGGTGCGGATGCGGATCGCAAGGAATTCGCCAAGATTTCTCAAAATCGACCCACAGGGATCTATTAGGTAAGCCTTGCCTCATCTAGTTTCGAGGGGTACCTCTCCGCTCTTCCAACTGGAGTCCCCCTAATGTCCAGTGCCCAGGTAGCCCTGCTGGGTGCCATCGCAGGGTTCACCATCTACCTCGGCCTGCCCCTCGGTCGACTGCGCAACCCGAGCCCCCGGCTGCGCGCAGGTCTGAACGCCGTCGCCATCGGCATCCTGATCTTCCTGGTCTGGGACGTCCTCACGCACGCCTGGGAGCCGGTCGACGAGGCGCTGGGCAAGCACGACTGGGGAACCGTGGCCTCCGGGGGCCTCACCCTCGCCGTGGGCCTCGGGATCGGGCTGATGGGCCTGGTGTACTACGACGGCTGGATCGCCCGCCGTGCGGTCTCCGCAGCGCGGAACGTCGGCCCCGGCGCTGCCGCCTCCGCCGAGCTGGCCCCCAGGGCCAGGAGCAAGGCCGGCTCGCTCGCGCTGATGATCGCCACCGGCATCGGCCTGCACAACTTCGCCGAGGGCCTGGCCATCGGCAACTCCGCCGCCAAGGGCGAACTCTCCCTCGCCGTACTCCTCATCATCGGCTTCGGTCTGCACAACGCCACCGAAGGGTTCGGCATCGTCGCCCCGCTGGCCGCCGAGGGTGAACGCCCCTCATGGGCCACGCTGCTGCTGCTCGGATTGATCGGCGGCGGTCCGACCTTCCTCGGCACCGTGGTGGGCCAGCACGTGGTCGACGACACCGTGTCGATCGCCTTCCTGGGGTTGGCCGCGGGGTCGATCCTCTACGTGGTCATCGAGCTGCTGGCCGTTGCCCGCAAGGCCGCGCTGAAGACCCTGACCACCTGGTGCGTCCTGCTGGGCCTCGTCCTCGGCTTCGCCACCGACGCCGTCGTCACCGCCGCCGGAGCCTGAAGCTCCCGTACCGCCTGCCGACAGCTGCCCGCGAGAGGAGTCGCGGGCAGCTGACGTGCGTGTTCCCTGGGAAGTGCGTGCGGGTGGCTGAGACGACGGGGCATGTGCGGTTCTTGCGAGGAGGCGTGACGGCGGGCAGCGGTGTCTGGAGATCCTCAACGGCTGGGGTTGCGAAGCACATCCCCTTGGACGCGCCGTTGGCGCCGCGCCGAGCGGGCAGACGGCCACCTGTGATGGTGTCAGCCTGGCGGGGGGCCTCGCGGGCGCGGGTCACGGCGTGCTTGCGGCGGGCACCGCCGGAGCCCTTGGAGGCCAGGGCCTGCCGACCGCCTGAAGTCAACGCCCGCCGCCGGCGGTTCGCCGACGTCCGCGTCAGCCTGAACGTCAGTCGGGGTGGCGTACAGCAGCCATTACGACCAGGCGCCGACCGTCTGCAGCAGGAGGTGGAGGTCGTGTGCTGCCTCGGCGGTGGTGATTGTCGCAGCGGTCAGAACGGCCGCGGTTGCTGCGGTGAGGGCCGGGTGGCGTCCCAGGGGCGGGGCGAGGAGCGCGGCGACGCGGCGGGGTACCGGGCCGGGGCCCGCGAAGCGGCCGCGGTGGCCGAGGATGCCGAGGGCGGCGCCGGTGACGCGGATGCGGGCCGGGGTGCGGCGGGCGGCGAGGGCGGCCTTGCCGACGGTGCGGGCGACCCGGGTGCGGTCGCCGGTGGCGGTGGCCGCGTTCTCGTCGGCCCAGCGTTCGATGGTGTACGTGACGGCGGTGGCGAGCGGGCGCAGGAGCGGGTTGGCGGCGGCGCCGAGCTGGGCCACGGCGACGAAGGCGTAGTGGTGGGCCGTCAGATGGGCGCGCTCATGGACGAGCAGGATGTCGTGCTCGGTCTCGTGCAGGGTGTGCAGCATGCCGGTGGACACGACGACCCGGCCGGGCAGTCCGGGGAGTGCGTAGGCGTCGGGGGCTTCGTCCTCCATGACGACCAGGCCGTCGCGCGCGGGCATGCACGCCGCGTCCATCGCCGCGGCGGCCAGCGTGCGGGCGCGACGCCAGAGCATGCGGACGGCCGCGAGCACCGCACCGCCCAGCAGTAGTCCTGCGACGAGAGCGATGGAGAGCTCGGTCGGGCTGTCGCGCTGCGCGCTGTGGGACGACCAGTGCCCGAGGTCGGCGAGCTGCGGGACGCGGATCAGGCCGGTGGCGGCCAGCAGGCCCAGGGAGATCATGCTCGCGGTCCCCAGCACCAGCGACGAGGCGGTGAGCAGCCAGGTGGCCAGGCGGGGCTCGCACCGCTGGGACAGCAGCCGTGCCCTGAGCGGGGCGAGGAGCGAGAGCAGCAGCGGCACGTAGACGGCGATGCGCATCCGGCGGCCCCTGTCAGTCGGCGTCGGCTTCGGAGCCGAGCAGTTGGCGCAGGAGATCTGCGTCGCGGTCGGAGAGTTCGTCGGCGAAGCGGGCGAGTACGGCGTCGCGGTCGGGTCGTTCCTCCAGGAGGGTGCGCATCCGGCGGGCGGCGAAGCCTGCGTCGTCGGTGACCGGGGCGTACGCGTACGCCCGACCGCGGGCGCTGCGGGTGAGGAGGCCCTTGGTGTGCATGCGGGTGAGGATCGTGACCACGCTGCTGTACGTCAGCTCGCCGCCGAGGCGCTCGGTCACCTCCCCCGGGGTGAGCGGTCCGTCGGCTTGCTGGAGGAGGGCGAGGATCTCGTTCTCCCGGACGCCGTTGGCCCGTTTCGGGCCGCGTGCGTGTGCGTTGTCGCTCACAGCGTCGTCGTTCCTTTCGCTACCCGCCGACCGTGTATCTTCTACACACGTGTAAAACATCTATGCGGGTGTAAAAGTTCCGCTGGCCGAGTGTGCCATGCCGCCTGCCCCGTCCTCCAGAAGCTCCCGCCCGTCAGGGAGTCGTGGAGGGGGTGACCGAGTTCCTGCCGGTCTCCTCCACCGGACATCTGAAGATCACCGAGGGGCTGATGGACATCCCGGTCGACGGCACCTCCGTGGTCGGCTTCTCGGCCGTGATCCAGGTCGGCGCGATCGCCGCCGTGCTCCTGTACTTCTTCAAGGGCATCGTGCGGATCGTCTCCGCCTGGGGCCGGGGTCTGCGCAACAAGGAGGAGCGCCACCACCACGACTACAAGTTCGCCTGGTGGGTCATCTACGCCACGATCCCCATCGTCGTGGTGGGCCTGGCCGCCAAGAAGCTCGTCGAGGGGCCGCTCGGTTCACTGTGGGTGGTGGCCGCTTCCCTGATCGTCGGGTCCGGTGTGATGTGGGCGGCGGACCAGATGGGCCGGCACAAACGCGGTGAGGACGACACCACGTTCAAGGACGCGATGCTGGTGGGCAGTGCGCAGATCCTCGCCCTGCTCTTCCCGGGCTTCTCCCGCTCCGGCACCACCATGTCCACGGCCCTGATCCTGGATCTGGACCGTGTGGCCGCCACCCGCCTGTCGTTCTTCCTCGGCATCCCGGCCCTGACCGGCGCCGCCCTGTACGAGCTGAAGGACGCCGTGGGCGCAGGGGTCGGTGTCGCGCCGCCGGCCGTGGGTACCGCAGTCTCCTTCGTGGTCGCCTACGCCTCCGTCGCCTGGCTGCTGAAGTTCGTGGCGAAGCATTCCTTCAACGCGTTCGTGGTCTACCGGATCGTCGTCGGGGCGGGACTACTGGGCCTGCTGGCCACCGGGGCGCTGAATGCATGACGGGGATCCACCCGTCCGTACGATGCTCCACAAACCGCTGTTCGGCACCCTCGTCGACCATGGCGTTGCCCGCTCAGTGCTGCTCGGTCGGCTCAGCGCCAGTGCTCTGTCGCGCGGCCGCGGAGGTCGTCCCGGTCCGGCGAGTAGCCGTACGGCCACTCGCCGGACCGGCGGTGATCACCGCCCTCGCCGTCCTGCCAGGACCTCCGGGGCCCGCGGTGGGGCGGCTCCTGGATTCGGTCCACGCGGAAACGGACTGAGGGGCGGGGGTGCCCGTCCCGCGGTCGGATCACCCTGTCCCGCAGTCAGGTCGGCATCTCTCGCGGTCGAATCAGCCCCTCCCGCGGTCAGACCGGCCTGTCCCGCAGGCCGATCCGCCCGTCCTGCGGTCAGGATCCGCCCGGCCGGTGGCCAGGGGTCAGCCCGCCCCTACGGGCAGGGGATCAGAGGGCCTCAACTCCCTTGCCCGTCACGGCCACCAGTGTCTTCCGAAGGTGTTCCTCGCCGGAGGCGATCTCCAGGACGGCACGGGCGACCCCGGCGGCGTCGAGCGGCACCGGGAAGCGGTCCTTCAGATAAGCCTCCGCCGACTGGCCGCTCCCGGCACCGTACGCGGCGGCCGCGGCCTCACCGATCGTGGTGCCCACCAGCAACTGGTCCGGGACCAGGGCGACGAACCGGATGCCGAGTCCACGGGCGTCGGCAGCGGACTGGAGGTACGCGGCCAGGAACATTTGCGTCCGCTTGGCGCCCGCATAGCCGCCCGACAGCGGTGAGCCGCCGAGCCCCGCCCCGCTCGACACGATCACCACCATCGAGTCCGCCCGCAGCGGGCGTGTCAGTGCGGCCCGGCCCACCTCGAAGGCGATCTTGACATCGACGTTCCACGGCGCCGAGAACGACTCCCAGCTCTGCTCCCCGATGGGCGCCATCCGCGGACGAGTCCCCGCGGTGACCACGACGAGATCCGGGTCGGCCTCGTCGAGGAGCGCGGCGACCTGCGCGGGACCCGTGGCGTCCCGCTCGTGGCCGGTGGCCAGGACCTCGACTCCGGCGGCGGTGAGGGCATCGGCGGTGGCGCGGCCCACGCCGCTGCCGGCGCCGATGACGAGGGCGTTGCGGATGCTCATGGTGGTCCTCCGTGAAGAGTCGAAGCCGCGGACCGGCGCTCGCGCGCCACCGGGCTCGTGAAATCGGCAGTGATGCCGTCCATACGTGTCACTGGCTGCCGTACTCGTCGTGACGGCGCCACCACATGCCGGTCTCATTGCGGCCGAGCGGGGCGCGGTCGAGCCACTGGTACATGCCCCACAGGCCGTCGACGCCGCGCTCGTACGCCGAGTAGGTGTGGTGGACCACCCCGTCCTCGCGCGCGAACGCGCTCATGCCCGGTCCCTCGCGCCGGTACGTGTCCCAGTCCGTTCCCATGCTCGCCGCGAACTCGGCGAGCTGGACGCCCACTTCACCGGACGGCAGCCGGAAGTCCCTGTTCTCACGGTAGTTGTACGTGACGGCGCCCGCGCGCCACTCCTCCTCGGTATGGGCCACCCCGAAGTCGTAGTTGAAGTCGCTGCCGTACGACGACGCCCAGGGGAAGTTCCAGCCCATCCGCCGCTTGTACGCCTGCAGTTTCGCAAGCGGTGCCCGCGACACCGCGCAGAGCGTGACGTCGTGATGCGCGAGGTGGACGACGGAGCCGTCGAAACCGTCCGCGATCGCCGAGCAGGACCGGCATCCCGCCTTGTATTCGGGCCCGAACATGAAGTGGTAGACGAGGAGTTGGGAGCGCCCGGCGAAGAGGTCGTCCAGGGACGCCGAGCCCGCTTCGGTCTCGAAGCGGTACTCCTTGTCGACACGGACCCACGGCAATTCCTGCCGCCGCCGCGCCAGTTCGTCGCCACGCCGGGTCAGCTCCTTCTCGGCTTCGAGCAGGTCCAGCCTGGCCGCGAGCCACTCCTCATGGGTTCCTGTCTTGTGGTCGGTCATGGTCTCTCACCTTCTCGTGCTTCTTGTCGCTTCTTCTTGTTCATCGGATGTGTGCGGTCCGCGCCGCCGATGACGTCTCACATCGATGGCATGAGACCGGGAACGGACGAGGGCGCGGCGAGAATCAGGAGTCCGAGTCCGACGATCGCCAGCGCCGACGGCACGTCGAGGGCGGCTCGCGCGGGCAGCAGCTTCTGCGCGAGGACGAGGACGGTGATCAGGGACATCCAGGTGAGGCTCATGACGCCCAGCGCGAGCAGCATCAGCATCAGCCCCATGCACGAGCCGACGCAGGAGAGCCCGAACGCCGGCCCGGAGCGGACGCCCTCGTGGCAGTGCCGCCGGAAGTGCCGCTTGAGCGGGGTGAGTTCGTAGGCGCCTGCCGCGATCACCACCACGCCGGCGGTGAACGACCCGTGCGGCCGGTACACCGCGTACCCGGCGACCCCGACAAGGGCCCAGACGGCGAGATACGCCCCGACGAACAGCGGCACGGCGGCCGATCCGCGACCGCCGTGGGCGTGCCGCAGGGCCGCCGGTGTGGCGCCCGGCAGCATCATCGCCGCCATCATCGGAACCCACAGGGCGGCGAAGGAGCCGAAGGAACCGAGCCGGGTCGCCACGCCCATGTCCATCGCCCCGTTCATCTGCCGGACCGCGACGGCCCAGGACACGGCGGTGAGCCCGAGCATCGCCACGGCGGTGAGCCCGAGCGTCGCCGTCAGCGCAACCGCAGTCGCGGGCGTCCGGGTCCTCGCCACGCCGCCGACATCTGCGTCGGCTCGGCCCGCCGGCTCAGGACTTGTCACGCTGCGCCGCCGAGAAGTCCGCCAACTGCAGCTCCAGGGCCTTGGCCACGCCTGAGCGCCAGCCCTCGGCCAGCGACTGGGACGCGAGGTCGGGGAAAATGTCCTCCTCGTCCTTCTCCACCCCGTCGAAGACGGCCCGCGCGACGGACTCAGCGGACGCCTTCGGGGCGTCGATACCCCTGCTCATCTCGGTGTCCACCGGGCCGGTCAGCACGGCGTGCACACGCACACCCTGTTCCGCCAGCAGGGTGCGCAGCGACTGTGTCAGGGAGAACGCGGCCGCCTTGGAGACCGAGTAGGACGCAATCAGCGGGAAGGGAGCGAGGCTGTTGATCGACAGGTTGTTGACGATCGCTCCCTTGGAGCGGAGCAGCAGCGGGAGGAACGCCCCCAACGTCGCTTCCTTGCCGGGTGATCCTTTAGGATCCGGGGCTTGTGGCTCGTGATCATGTGGTGGGGGATGGCTTCCCGGAGCGGATACGGAT